>JAOAHX010000035.1 GCA_026415035.1 Thermodesulfobacteriota bacterium
TGTATCGAATAGCCAAAACGAAGCCTCCCCTCTGCCCGACCAAGCACCCCCCTGCTCCTCTCAAGAACTACCTGAAGCGTCTTCACACAACCCCCCTCAACCCCAAAAGAGACTTCAGGGAGCAAAAGAAAAAAGCCCACCACAAAGAAGACAATAAGAAATATCACCTCTCCATACCCCCCCTTCAAGAATGCGTCCGGCAGCTCTATCCCAAATTAAAACAAAAAGGTAACCCCAATTGAACCAAAACCCTATACCCATGTCAAGAAAAAAAGCATCGCCTCATGGAAGCGGATAAAATTCTACTGAGGCACCTTTTTAAGGTCCCATAAACTTAAGGGAAGGTGGGTTTCACTTGGGTAAAAAATCCTGACGAAAAACAGGGACGAATGTGGGACCAGTATCGGTTCCTTGGATTTCTTCCACAACCCATGATTCAAGGGGTGTTCGTAGACCTCTGAGCTCGGATCATTGGGAAGGTGAAGTAAGAGAAGGTAAATGGGCTTGAGAACCCTCCCTTGGAGGGTTAACACGTGGGTTCATCCGGTTTCATCAATTAAAGGAGACCTGCTGTCAGCTCGGAGTTGCAGAAAGGGGGAGGAAAGGTGGTTCATTGAACACGGGAAGACTTCTCGCGAGGGCAACGGGTAAGACCTTGTGGAGAGAGGTTGAAAGGTTTGACTGACATTGGGATGGAATTTCGGCATACGGGTCATCCCCAAAATAAGGTAAATGCCGAGAGGACCTTATTTGAGGATCAGGCTTTTCCTCCTTCCCTTTTTTGTGCTATAAAAGACGTAAAGATGGCCAGGGTGATCTGCATCGCCAATCAGAAAGGAGGGGTGGGAAAGACGACCACAGCAGTCAATCTCTCCGCCTCCCTCGCGGTGGCGGAGAAGAGGGTCCTCCTCGTCGATATCGACCCTCAGGGAAACTCGACCAGCGGGGTCGGCCTGGAGAAAGGGGAGACGAACGGGACAATTTATCAGGCCCTCCTCAAGGGTTCGGGGCTCAAGGAGATCATCCGGAAGACATCCCTTGCTTTTCTCGATCTCGTGACCGCTAACACCGACCTGATTGGTGCGGAGATCGAACTCGTCGGAGAGAAGGACCGTGAGCGGAGGCTTGCCCACCTCATCCGGGAGGTCGAGGCAGACTATGACTACATCTTCATCGATTGCCCCCCATCCCTCGGCCTTCTCACCATCAACTCCTTGACCGCGGCCCATTCCGTGCTCATTCCGCTTCAGTGCGAATACTATGCTTTGGAGGGACTTGGACAGCTCCTCAAGACGATCCGCCTCATCAAACAATCCCTCAATCCCAGGCTGGAGATCGAGGGGATTCTCCTTACGATGTTCGACATTCGAAACAACCTCTCCCATCAGGTGGCAGAGGAGGTCCGGAGACATTTCAAAGAGAAGGTTTTTCAAACCGTCATCCCCCGAAACGTGAGGCTGAGCGAGGCGCCCAGCCACGGAAAGCCCGTCCTCCTCTATGACATCCATTCGAAGGGAGCAGAGAGTTATCTCAATCTGGCCCGAGAGATGCTGGCCAATGGAAAGACTGATGGCGACGAAACGAGTAGCACTGGGAAAGGGTCTGGGAGCCCTCATCCCTGAACCAGAGGAGAAGGAACCCCCGAAGTTCTTCTACTGTGGGATCGAGGAGATCCGGCCCAACCGATCCCAGCCCCGAAAGCGCTTCGACGAGGCAAGACTCCTCGAACTTGCCGAGACGATCAGGGAGAAGGGGATCCTCGACCCCCTCACGGTGAGGAGGGTGGAAGGGGGCTATGAGTTGATCGCGGGGGAGAGGCGTTGGAGGGCTGCTCAGAAAGCGGGCCTTAAAGAGGTCCCCGTGATCGTCAGAGAGGCGGACGACCGAGAGGTCCTCGAGCTCTCCCTCATCGAGAACCTCCAGAGGGAGGACCTCAACCCCATCGAGGAGGCAGAGGGTTTCCGGGAGTTAATAGAAACATTCGGCCTCAGCCAGGAGGAATTGAGCAGACGGGTCGGCAAGGACCGCACCACCATTACCAATGCCCTCCGCCTGCTCAAGCTGCCGGTCGACCTCCAGGCCCACCTCATCGAGAATCGGATTTCGGCGGGCCATGCGAGAGCCCTCCTAAGCCTCGAACACGCAGACAAACAAAGGGAACTCTGCCGCCGGATTTTGGAGAAAGGCCTCTCGGTGAGAGAAGCGGAGGCCTTGGCGAAACGGTGGTCTGAAAAGCCGAGGATAAAAAAGGGGGTCGACGCGAAGAGAGAGGAACTCCTCGCCCAGCTTCAGAGCCTGCAGGATTCTCTGAGGCGCCACCTCGGGACAAAGGTGACGATTCAAGCAAGGGGGAAAAGGGGGAGGATCTGGATCGACTATTACTCCCTTGAGGAGCTGGAGCGGATCGTCGAGACGATCCTCGGACGATAGAGAAAAAGAGAGGGTAGATCATGTCAGGAAGATCGATTTTTTCAAAGGGTGAGGCGAAAACGCAGGCGGTTTGCGACGAGATCAGCGCCTTCCTCGGAAAGGAAACCTTCTTTGAAGGCAAGATGACCTTTCGGGGGATCTTCCGTCTTGACGGAAGGTTCGAGGGAGAGATCTTCGACAGCGGGACCTTGATCGTCGGGGAGACGGCGATGGTCAGGGGGAAGATAGCGGTGCACACCATCGTCATCAACGGTCAGGTAGAAGGAGAGCTCCACGCAATCGAGCGGGCCGAGATTCACGCCACCGGGAAATTCACCGGCAGCCTCTTCACCCCCAAACTCATCATCCAGGAGGGGGGGCTCCTCAACGGCCATTGCGAGATGAGTCAGCGGGTATCCGGGGAAGAGCACCTTCGTTCCCATCCCTCCCAAACCCCATCCCCATATTCGATCTCATAGGAATATCGGTGGGTAAACCCCTTCTTTCATCGACGGCTCGAATGTCGATCTTCGAGGGGAGGGCGTTTCATCTCTTATTCGGCCGAGAGGGCCTTTTTCAGCTCTTCGGTCAGGGCCGGTACGATCTGGAAGAGGTCTCCGACGATCCCGTAGTCCGCGTAGTTGAAGATGAGGGCGTTCGGGTCGGTGTCCACCGCGACCACCGTCTTGCAGGTGGTGATGCCGAGCACGTGATGGACCGCACCCGAGATCCCGAAGGCCATGTAGAGCTTGGCCGAGATGCTTTTGCCGCTCTTTCCGATCTGGTCTTTGACCTCCCGCCAGCCCTCGTCCACCGTGGCCCGGGTCGTCCCCACCGAGGCGTTGAGGACCTCGGCGAGCTCCTCGATGATCTTGAAGTTTTCAGCCGCCTTGATCCCCCGGCCCGCGGCCACCACGATGTCTGCCTCCGAAATATCGAGCTTCGTTCCCGGGGCCTTCTCGAAGCCGGTCACCTTCTTCTTCACAGAGGAGGGATCGATGGAGGGTTGAAGGGTGATGACTCGGGCTGACCTTCCCGGGGCTTGGTGGACCGGAAAGGTGTTGTTCCTTACGGTGGCCATCTGGGGTCTTGCCTCGGAGAAGGCCAACTCCGCAAAGACCTTGCCTCCGTAGAGGGGACGTCTGGCGACGAGCCGGCCATCGTCTTCGATGTCTAACCCCGTGCAGTCGGGCACGTATCCTGTCTGAAGGTGCATGGCCAATCTCGGAAAGAGGTCCTTGCCGGTGGAGGTCGCCCCTCCGAGGAGGGTAGAGGGTCGATGTTCCTTCACCAGCGAAGCGATCGCCGGGAGGTAGGCATCGGAGGTATAAGGCATGAGCGAGGCATCCTCCCAGAGGTAGATTTTATCGGCGAAGGGGGTGAGGGTTTGGATGGCCCCCCCGAGATCCTTTCCCAAAAGCAGGGCAGCCACCTCCTGGCCGGTCTTCTTTGAGAAGTCTATGGCCGCAGAGAGGAGTTCAAAGACGACCTTTTTGACCTTTCCATCCTGATGTTCTGCAAGGACCCAGATCTCGTTCGGCATAGGTTTTCCTTTCGAACCCGTTCGGAGTCCCTCACGGAGAGGCGGGAGGCCTTCGATCCTCCGAACGCTGAACAAGGCATTGAAGACTCAGAGCACTTTCGCCTCTTCCCTCAGTAGCTTGACCAAGATCTTCACATTCTCAGGGAAGTCCTCTTTGATCATCCGAACCGGAGGCCTCTTCGGCGGCGGGAGGTAGCGTGCAACTTTGACCAAAGGGATCAGGTCGGACGGTTGGAGTCCCAGAGAGGGGAGGTCCACCTTTTTGATCTGCGCCTTCATCGCTTTCATCACGTTCATCACCTGGGGGATGCGGGGCGTATGGAGGCCTTTCTGACAGGTGAAGAGGGCAGGAAGGGGACAGAGGAGGTGTTCCCTGCCGTTTTCGACCTCCCGGACGACCTTGGCCTCCCGTCTTTGGGCATCGATCTCGAGGCCGACGATGGAGTGGACATGGGGGATCCCGAGACACTCGGCCACCGCAGGGCCGACGATGCCCGCATCGTCGTCCATGGCCTGTTTTCCGGCCAGGATGAGATCGAACGGTTTATCCTTAAGATAAGTGGAGAGGACCCTGGCGATGACGAAACCGTCCGCCCCTTCCAGGCCGGGATCGGCGATCTGAACCGCATCGTCCGCCCCCATGGAGATGCCCCTCCTCAGGGCATCGACCCTCCGGTTGTCCGCAGTCAGGACGGTCACCCGCCCTCCGGCTCTCTCTTTTACCCTTAAACCGGCCTCCACGGCGATCTCGTCGAAGAAGCTGGTGAAGTACTTGTTTTCGATCTCGAGCTCGGAGTCGGATTTCACCTTGACGATCGCCTCCGGATCGGGAACCTGCTTCACGAGAACGTAGATTTCCATTTGGTCCTCCCTTACGGGGTCACCTGCCCTCCCACGCCGAGGCCGATACCCCTCTGCCCCTCTTTTTCGGATCGTTCAACTCTGACAGTACATGCGTCCTAAATAGTCGCAGAGGACTTCGTGGGTCCCCCCGCCATAGAGGAGGAATTTGGCGTCCCGCCAGTAACGCTGAACGGGATATTCGCTGCAGAAGGCATTTCCGCCGTAGATCCGCATCGCCTCCTCCACCGCATACATGCACATCTCGGTGGCGTGATACTTCGCCATCATACATTCGTTGGTGCAGGGGATGTTGTTCTGGATCATCCAGGCGCAGCGGTAGAGGAAGGTGCGCGAGGCCTCGTACCAGGCCCAGAACTTGGCGAATTTTTCCCGGATCAACTGGTATTTGCTGATGGGATTTCCAAAGGCGATCCGGTTGTTCGCATACTGTTTGGCATCCTCCATCGCCTCCTTGGCGATGGCCAGGGCGTTCATTCCGGTCATGACGCGGACCTCGTTGAGGATCTCTCCGGCATACTGGACGCCTTTTCCGATCTCCTCGCCGAGGAAATTTTCGTCGGGGATGAAGACGTTATCGAAGATGAGCTCTCCGGTCACCGAACAACGGGAGCCTAATTTGTGAAGCCTCTGGCCGACTGTAAACCCGTCCCGATCCTCGGTCTTCTTTTCGACGAGATAGAAGTTGAGCCCTTTGAGGCCCAGTTTCGGATCGACCGTGGCCATGACCGTGGCGAAGGAGGCGATGGGACCGTTGGTCACCCACTGCTTTCGGCCGTTGATCCGCCATCCTCCGTCCACCTTGGTGGCGAGCGTCCGGGTCCCTCCGAGGTCGGAGCCGGACTGGTCCTCGGTAAAGCAGATCGTCCCGATCTTTTCGCCTTTGATCGCGGGCACCAGGATCCTCTGTTTGATCTCTTCGTTTCCGAACCGGCCGATGAAGTAGGTCCCCATCAGGATCTGCATGATCACCGACATGGCAAATCCGCAGGAACCCCTGGCCAGCTCCTCGTAGAAGATCATCTGGGTGATCGTGTCGGTTCCCATCCCGCCATACTTTTCGGGGTGCCTTAAGCCGAGGTATCCGAGGCTGGCGAACTCCTTCCAGAGGTCCCAGGGGAACTCCTCCTTCTCGTCGAGCTCCTTGACCCGGGGCATGATGAGGCGATTGACCGCATCGCGAACGGTCTGTCTGAAAAATTCCTGTTCCTCGGTAAATGAGAAATCGAGCGCCATGGTCCACTCCTTGGGATCGAATTCAAATGATCTTCTTCTCCTTCAGCCGCTCTAACTGCTCCAGGCTAAATCCTAATCTTCCGACGTAGATCTCCTCGTTGTGTTCCCCGAACCGGGGGGGAAAGGTCAAGGTCTGGTTCGTCGATTTCAGATAGGGCGTCATAAACGGGGGAGGGGCCAGCGTGATCTCGAGGCCTGTCTTGGGGTCTTTGCTCCTGAGGAGACGGGTCTTGACCAAGGGGTCCTGAACCACCTCCTCGATCGTATTGACCCTGGAGATGGGGATGGTGGCCTGGTTGAAGAGGTCGATCAGCTTTGCCGTCTCGAATTTCTTGGTGATGGCGTTGATCGTCTCGTTGAGGCGGGCCACATCGGCAATCCTTCCCGCATTCCGCTCGTACTCCTTTTTGTATAGGGATTCGAAGCCGGGCAGTTTCGTCATCGTCTCCCACTGGCGATCGTTCCCGACGGCGATATAGACATAACCGTCTTTCGTCTGGTAGACCGAGACCGGGGCGAAGAATTCATGGGTGTTTCCCCTCCGGGTCACCTTCTTGTTGAAGGTGACCGTATGGGTGATGGGCTGGGTGAGCCAAGAGACGGTGCTCTCGAACATCGAGAGGTCGATCCGGCTTCCCTTTCCGGTCACCGCCCGCTTGTAGAGGGCCTTCATCAGGAGGCCGTAGCCGTGTTCGCTCGCTCCCATGTCCGGCAGAGGGATGCCCAAGACCTGAGGCGGTCCGTCCTTTTCGCCGGTCAATTCCATCAGCCCACCTCGGGCTTGGAGGACGGGATCGTAGGCCGCCTCGTTGCTATCGGGGCCAAAGCCGGTCACGCCGAGCCAGATGAGATCCTCTTTGATCTCTCTGAGCCTCTCGTATTCGATGCCGAGCTTCGCATAATTTCTCGGCAGCTGATTGGTAGCGAAGATATCGACCTTCAGGGTGAGGATCAGTCGCTTTAATATCTCCTGGCCTTCGGGGACGGACAGATCGAGGGTGAGCGATTTCTTCCCGGCGTTGATCGGCAAGTAGTAGGTGAACATCCGGTCCTCGTGCAGGACATCTTCTCCGACCCTCCGGTTGGGATCGCCGTGAACCGGATGTTCGAGGCGGATCACATTGACTCCGTCCTCGGCCAGGCGAAAGGTCAGGTAAGGAAGGACCGTGGCCTGCTCGAGGCTCAGGACCGTCAGGTTTTTGAAAAGCGCATGATCGTCCATCCCTCAGGCCTCCGGAACTTAATTTTTGGATACTGTATACAATGGGGTTTATATCTCTAATGGCCTCTCGATGTCAAGATGTTTGCCAATCTCCTCTCCCTTCACGGGATCTTCTTTTTCAAGTGGGGGGTGAGGTCGGCAGGGGTCTCGTATTCCACCCTCGGTAGGGCCTCGACCATTTCTGGAAGTTCGACCCCTTTTTTGGAGAGGAGGATCACCTCTTTTCCGAGGCCGAGGGCGATTCCCAGCTCGATCAAACTTCGCTCCCTTCCCGGGGGTGTGAGATCGAAAATCCCGATCCTGATCCGCCTGATCTGGTCGATCCGCTGGGAGAGAGAGATCGGTTCTTCCCCGGAAGAATGGGCCACGGGCGTCAGGCCGCTCCCTTCAAAGGAAAGCTCGATGGCCTTCCGCAGGGCCTGGTCGGTGATGCCCGATGAGATGAAATACTCCCCTTTGAGGGAGACCTCGACGGTTTTGGCCGTGGTCTGGAGCTTTTTAAAGAGAGTTCGGTCGAGGGTCAGTTCTTTGAGGGCGGAGAGGAGGATGGCCTTGGCCTGATCGAGGTCCCTCTTAAAGCGCGCCGAGTTGATCCGTTGGACCTCCGGCGAGTCGAATCCCTTGATGTTCACCTCCCGGAACTTGAGGGCCCCGAAATTCTGGCAGTGGGTGGAGCGAGGGCTGAAGGCCTTTTCGAGAATGGTCCGGCTTTCGGCGAGCCACTGTTTGAAGAGGTCATGGTCCGCATTCAGTTCTCCCAGCCTTTCCCACTGGGTTAACTGGTCTTTGATCAGGTCGATGGGGTCGCGCTCGGCCATTGGGGAAGGTCCCTCTTGGGTTTCATTCTCGGTTTGGAAGATAGCAGGTTGAGCCAGTAGATGTCAAATCGTTTCAAAGGTCTAAAGGTCTATTGAGAACCCCAGAGCTTTTATGATATAAGGAGGGCATGCTGAAGGAAAGAGAGATCGTTTTGGGCGTAACCGGAGGGATCGCGGCCTACAAGGCTGCGGAGTTTGTGAGGCTCCTGATCAAGCAGGGGGCAAGGGTCCACGTGGTGATGACCCGGAATGCCCAGGAATTCATCACCCCCCTGACCTTCCAGACCCTTTCCGGAAACCCTGTGGTGACCGATCCCTTTAATCTCCTGGAAGAGGCCAAGATCGGCCACATCGCCCTGGCCGACCTCGCCGAGCTCATCGTCATCCTTCCGGCCACGGCCAACATCATCGGTAAGGTCGCCAACGGCATCGCAGACGATTTTCTTTCGACCATGGTGATGGCCTCCAAGGCGCCCGTCCTTTTTGCCCCTTCGATGAACGTGAATATGTGGGAGAGCCCCGCCCTTCAGCAGAACATCGAGGTCCTGAAGCAGAGAGGATTCTATTTCATAGAGCCCGGCGAGGGAGAACTGGCCTGCCACTGGTATGGGAAAGGCAGACTCGCCGAGCTGGACGAGGTCATCGAAAAGATGGCGGAGATCCTCTCACCCAAGGACTTGAGGGGTGAGAAAGTCCTCGTCACCGCCGGGCCCACCCAGGAGCCCATCGATCCGGTTCGCTTCATCACCAATCGCTCCTCCGGAAAGATGGGCTATGCCATAGCCAGGGTGGCCAGGAGAAGAGGGGCGGAAGTGGTGCTCATCTCAGGTCCCACGCCTCTTGGGCCTCCCAGGAGCGACATCCGCCTCGTCTCCGTAAGGACGGCCGAGGAGATGCGCAAGGCCGTCCTGGCGCACCTGAAGGACTCCACGGTGGTGATCAAGGCGGCAGCGGTTTCAGACTACCGGCCAAAAGAGGTGAGCGATAGGAAGTTGAAAAAGGGCGGCCTCGAGATCTCTCTCGATCTGGAGCAGACCCAGGATATCCTCAAGGAGGTCGGCCAGCAGAAGGGAGGTCGAATCCTGGTGGGGTTTGCCGCAGAGACAGAAGACCTGATCGCCAATGCAAGAAAGAAATTGAAGGAGAAAAACCTCGACCTGATCGTGGCCAACGATGTGACAAAGCCCGGTTCCGGGTTTGCGTCCGAAACCAATCAGGTGAAATTCCTCTTCCCCAATGGAGAAATAAAGGATCTCCCCCTCCTTTCAAAGGAGGAGGTGGCCAGCCTTATCCTCAATGAGGTCGTATCGTTACTGAATCAGGGCACGGCCAAACGCCTATGACTTGGCATCGGCCTTCTTCTCGAGCCGCTTCTCCTCGGCCTTGGAGCTCCCCGATTTCTCCGAAGCCTCCTTCTCTTGCTTTTTGCCCTCTTTCCGACTGGGGGAGGGATAGTCGTTCACGTAAAAGCCCGCCCCTTTGAGAATGAAACTCGATGCTGAGATGAGCTTTCTTGCTGGGCCAAGACACTTGGGGCAGGCGGGGTTGCACGCCTCATCTATTTTATGAAAAATTTCAAAGACTTCGTTACAGTTGTTACACTGATATTCGTAGATGGGCATCTCCAAAACCTCCTTTTAAGCGTAGAGTTGCAAGCTGGGGCTGATCTCTCGCTTTAACTTCTTCAGGGCCTCGCTTTCGATCTGTCTCACCCTTTCTCTCGAAAGCTTCAGCCTGTCCCCTATCTCCTGCAGGGTGAGAGGATCATCGGCCATGATCCTGTGCTTGATGATGAAGAGTTCCTTCTCGTTCAATCGCTTAAGGGCCCTCTGGACCTCCCTCTCCCGGAGCTCTTTCTCCTGTTCCTGGGCCAAGATCTCCTCCTGGTTGAGAGAATCCTCCTGAAGCAGGTCGAGATGGGTGAGTTCCTTCCCTTCGTCAAACGGGGAATCGAGGGAGAGGTCTCTTGCCGCCATCCTTTGCTCCATCTCGATGATATCCTCCTTGTTAACATCGAGATCTTTGGCCAGGGCCTCATACTTGGCCTCGTTTTCGAGATCCGATTCGAGGGCCTTTCTCACCTTTCCGATCTTGTAGAAGAGTTTTTTCTGGGCCTGGGTCGTCCCGATCTTGACCAGGCTCCAGGTTTTGATGATGAAATTCTGGATGAAGGCCCTGATCCACCAGATCGCATAGGAGATGAACCGGATCCCCTTATCTGGATCGAACTTCTTGACGGCCATCATCAACCCGATATTCCCCTCCTGGATGAGGTCGAGGAGCTTTACCCCGTATGATTTGTACTCGAGGGCTACCTTGACAACGAACCTCAGGTTTGATGTAATGAGTCGGTGCGCTGCACTGATATCGTTGTGGTCACGATATCTCCTCGCGAGCTCGATCTCCTCCTCATGCGTCAAAAGGGGAAACTGGTTAATCTGGATAAGGTAGGTATCAAGGGAATTCTTGACAGAGGGCAGATAAGTCATTATATAATCCTCGTAAAGGTTGGATTAGCACTCAAACAAACTGAGTGCTAATATAATAATATCCCTCCCCAAATAAGTCAAGCGTTAATCTATAAGTTATTGAAAATTTTAATTTTTATTTAATTGTCAAAAACCTTTGATCGGAGGGTCACATGGCCGAAGACAGGGTGAATGAGGAAAAAGAGAAGGAGAAGGGATTCACCGTCAAGGACCGGAGATTTGCTGCCCAGAGAGAAGAGGCCACGTCGAAACCGCAAGAAGAGAAGAAGGAAAAACCTAAAGTTGAACCCTCGGAGGAGAAGGCCGAAAGAGGCCCCCTACCTGAAATCACCTTCACCAGTTTCATCCTCTCCCTCAGCACCTCGGCATTGGTCCAGCTTGGGGAGGTGGAAGACCCTCTCACCCAGAAGCAGGCCAAGAACCTTCCATTAGCCAAACAGACGATCGACTTTATCGGGATGTTGAAGGAGAAGACGAAAGGAAACCTCACTCCCGAAGAGGAGAGGTTCATGGACCAGATCCTCTTCGATTTGAGGATGAGGTATGTAAGGGCGGTCGAATGACCTTTTACTTCTTAAAGGTCAGATAGAAGCTCCGTCCTTTTCGGTGAATCTGAAAGAGGATGCCCTTTTCGACGCTCGCCTCCTTCATCGCCCGTTCGAAATCCTTAAGCGTCTCGATCTTCTTCCGGTTGATTTCGAGGATCACGTCCCCTTCCTGAAGGCCCATCTCGTCGGCAAGGCTCCCCTCCTGGATATCGACGACGACGACGCCCTGTTTGATCCCGCTGATCCGATAACGGGTCGCCAGCTGAGGGGTCAGTTCCTGGACTCTGGCCCCCAATTTCTCCTCCCCCTCTTTCTCCTTTTCCAGTTCGGCCTTGTCCGGCATGGCCGAGGTGGTCACCTCGACCGTCATCGGCTTCCCGTCCCGGATGATGCTGAGCTTGACCTTCTGGCCTACGCTCTTCTTCTGAATCTCCTTGATCAATTCGTTTACATTCTTTACAGGTTTGTCGTCCACCGCCTTGATGATGTCACCCGGGGCTAAGCCGGCCTTCTCCGCACCCGTGCCTGAATAGACCTGGCCGATGAGGACCCCCTCCTTCTCCTTCACTTTGAAGTGTTCCATCATCTCGGGGGTGAGCTCCTGGACGCTGATGCCGAGCCAGGGCCGGACAACCTTCCCCGTTTTGATGAGATCGCTCAGGATCTGTTTCGCCATATTGATGGGGATGGCGAAGCCGATCCCAGTCCCCGGCTGGATGATCATGGCGTTGATCCCGATCACCTCTCCATCGATGTTGATGAGGGGCCCTCCGCTGTTGCCAGGATTGATCGAGGCATCGGTCTGGATAAAGTCCTCATAGGTCCCTGTCCCAAGCCCGGAGCGTCCTTTGGCGCTGATGACCCCTACGGTGACGGTATGTTCGAGACCGAAGGGGCTTCCGATGGCGATGGCCCATTCCCCGACCTCGAGCTTGTCCGAATCGCCGAGCGTGGCCACGGGCAGATCCTTCGCTTTGATATGAAGGACAGCGAGGTCGGTCCTCGGATCCTGGCCTTTGACCGTGGCAATGAACTCCCTCCCGTCCGCGAGGCGGACCTTGATCTTGTCGGCGCCCTCGATGACATGGTTGTTCGTGAGGATGTATCCTTCCTTATCGACGATGACCCCGGAGCCCCCGCTTCTCTGCCGATGGCGATACTCCTTCCCCCTCTCTCTGGGCCATCCGAACCCCCTGAAGAACTCTTCGAAGGGGCTTCCCCTGAAGAACTCTTCGCCGAACCTCTCCCAGGGCTTTATGGTCACGGTCTTCTCTGTGGTGATGTTGACGACCGAAGGTTGAACCTTTTTGGCCACCTCGACGAAGGCCTGCCCCAAAGATTTGGCAGTTGTCAATTTATCGTTTTTTGGTAGGGAATTGGCCTTCTCCCTTCCGATGCAGAAGAAGAGGCCGAAGAGGAGGACGGTTAAAGAAAGTCCTATCACCGCCAACCTTTTTACCTTTTGGGCGCCCATGGTCTATCCTCCAACATATTGATTTTAAAAACATACCCTTTTTTTGAGGAGTTGTCAAATCACGGGGTTTAGCGATCCCAAAAGCCCCTGCTTTTGAATTCATCTGGCCCATCGAACGAGGAAAGAGGAGGCAAGAGGAAAGATCATGGCCAGAGGGAATCGCTTTTCGATCGAGGGGTTTCTGGAGCATGAAAATAGGAATAGGTTATAATGTTTTTGATTTTGCAAATCATATCTTTGGGTTCCAGGATCCTCTAACTTATTGGCGGATATTTCTTAACCCCTTCCATGGAGCAGATCCGTAATTTTAGCATCATTGCCCATATCGACCACGGGAAGTCGACCCTCGCCGATCGCCTCATCCAGTTTACCGGGATGGTCGATGAGCGGAACTTCAAGGACCAGATCCTCGACAACATGGAGATCGAGCGGGAGAGGGGGATTACGATCAAGAGCCAGGCGATCTCCCTTCCTTATCGCTCTCGGGACGGACAGGAGTACCTCCTCAACCTCATCGACACCCCTGGCCATGTCGATTTCTCTTACGAGGTCTCCCGGGCCTTGGCCTCCTGCGAGGGCGTCCTGCTCCTCATCGATGCCTCCCAGGGCGTCCAGGCCCAGACCCTTGCCAATCTCTACCTCGCGATGGAGAACGATCTCGAGATCATCCCGGTCATCAACAAGATCGACCTTCCCACCGCCGATATCGATCGGGTCCTCGAGCAGATCGACTCGGAGCTGGGATTGGACCCTTTCGGTGCCCTGAAGTGTTCGGCCAAGGAAGGGATCGGCATCGAGGAGATCCTCGAGGCGATCGTGAAGAGGATCCCTCCGCCGAAAGGGAGTCCGGAGGCACCCCTGGCCGCCCTGATCTTCGATGCTCAGTACGATCCATTTCGAGGGACGGTCATCCACTGCCGTCTTTTCGACGGAACGGTGAGGCCGGGGGATCTCATCCGTTTCATGTCGAACGGCGCGACCTACGAAGTCGAGGAGGTCGGCCGCTTCCTTCTCAACCGACAGAGGAGGGATAGCCTCTCGGCCGGGGAGGTCGGCTATATCCTGGCAGGGGTCAAGACGGTCTCGGATGTCTATATCGGTGATACGATCACCTTTGAGGATCGCCCTTGCGCCCAGCCCCTCCCGGGATTTAAGGCCTTCAAGCCGGTCGTCTTCTCTTCGATCTACCCCATCTCCCCTGAAGATTATGAAGACCTTGCCTCTGCCCTCGAGAAGTACAAGCTCAACGATGCGGCGCTGGTCTATCAGAAGGACTCCTCCCTGGCCCTCGGACAGGGCTTCCGATGCGGTTTTTTGGGACTCCTCCATCTCGAGATCGTTCAAGAGAGGTTGGAGCGGGAATACGATCTCTCCATCATCCTCTCCGTCCCGAGCGTCCGTTACCGTTTCACCCTGAAGGACGGAACCACGGTCTATGTGGACAATCCCGCGCACTATCCTGATCCGGCCACGATCGCCAAGGGAGAGGAGCCCTACATCCGGGCCACCTTGATCATGCCCGAAAGGTACCTCGGCAATGTGATCAAGCTCTGCATGGAGAAGCGGGGACAGCAGTCAAAGCTAAACTACCTCGGACCCGACCGGGTGGAGCTCATCTATGAGATGCCCCTTGCCGAGGTGATGTACGATTTTTACGATCGTTTCAAATCGATCACCCAGGGATATGGGTCCTTCGATTACGACCTCCTCGACTACCGGGAGAGCAACCTGGTCCTGCTCGACATCCTGGTCAATGGCGAGAAGGTCGATGCCCTTTCGCAGATCGTCCACCGCGATCAGGCCCGTCCCAGGGCCCTCCGGGTCTGTGAGACCCTGAAGGAGGAGATCCCTCGGCAGATGTTCAAGGTGGCGATTCAAGGGGCCATCGGAGGAGAGATCATCGCCCGGACCACCCTCTCTCCCTATCGAAAGGACGTGACGGCAAAGTGCTACGGAGGGGACGTCACCCGGAAACGGAAGCTTCTCGAGAAGCAAAAGAAAGGTAAGAAGAGGATGAAGATGGTCGGATCGGTCTCCATCCCCCAGAGCGCCTTTCTGGCAGTGCTGAGGTCGGAACCGGAGAGCTGATCCGAAAAAAATTCCGCCCGAGATCAAAGAGGGCCGGGAGGCTTATCCTTCCATGATCCCAATCCAGAGAGCTGGCCTATATATCCACATCCCCTTCTGCCTGAGCAAATGCCCTTATTGCGGTTTCTATTCCACGACCTCGGTCTCTCAAATCCCCGCATTTTTAGAAGGCCTCTTCAGAGAGATGGAGATGGCGAAGGGGAGAGACCCTCTCGGCCCTTTCGACACCCTCTATCTGGGCGGAGGGACACCCTCCCTGCTCGACCCCTCCCAGCTGGAGCGATTATTGAACGAGGTGCGAAAGGAGTTCGATCTCTCGCCGGAATCGGAGATCACGATCGAGGCCAATCCGGGGGACCTCAACCGGTCTTACCTCCGATCGATCTCGGAGCTCGGGATCAACCGCATCGTCATCGGTGTCCAGTCTTTCGAGGACGAGGTGCTGGCCTTTTTAGGGAGGCGCCACTCGGCTGCTGAGGCCTTCCAAGCCCTGGAGTGGGTCCGGGAGGCGGGATTTCAGAACCTTGGCATCGACCTCATCTATGGAGTCCCGGGCCAGGGGCTCGAGGCCTGGCTTCAGGACTTGAAACAGGCCCTCTCCTTTCTGCCCGAGCATCTCTCCTGTTATGAATTGACCTTCGAACCCGAGACCCCTCTCGGGAGAAGATTCCGGTCCAAAGAGCTTCCTGCGCCGAAAGAGGAGGCCCGGTATGAATTCTTTTTAAGGACCTCCGAATTCCTCGAAGGAAACGGTTACCTCCATTATGAGGTCTCCAACTTCGCCAGAGAGGCCAACTATGCCTCTCGACACAACCAAAAATACTGGGACCATTCCCCCTACCTCGGCCTCGGTCCTTCGGCTCACTCCTTCCAGTCCGATCGGCGCTGGTGGAACCACCGCTGCCTCGACCGATACCTCGAGGCGATCGCTCAGGGGACCCTGCCCATGGAAGGCCAAGAGGTCTTGACCCTCGAACAGCTCAAACTGGAGACGCTCTTTCTCAGCCTGAGGACGAGGCGGGGGATCGACCTTGCCGACTTCAAGGCCCGATTTGGCTCCGATCTGTTAACAGACCTGAAGGGAGTCCTGACCAGGCTGGAAGAGGAGGGGCTGATCCTTCTCCAGGAAGGCCATCTCTCGCCCACGGTGAAAGGCCTCGCCGTGGCCGATGGCATGGCTCTTCTCTGAAGTCCGAGGAGGGATGAGGTTTCCAAGGAACCCCCATGAATGAGAAAGAAATCGAACAAGAGCTCGAATCCCTCCGCCTGAGGGCCGCCGAGCTTGAAAGGTGCGAAGAAGAGCGGAGGAGGAGGGAGGCGGTCTTCCTCGATCTTATCAATGCCACCGAGGAGGTGGTCTTTCTCATCGATCGCGAAGGGATCCTCCTGGCCGCCAACCAGAACACGGCCCGTCTTTACGGGGTCCCCTACGAGAGCCTTTCCGGCACCTCCATCTACGATCTGATCCCGAAGGACCGCATCGAGAGCGGAAGGGAGAAGGTGAGGGCGGTCCTCGAGACGAAAAGGCTGGTTCGATTCGAGGGGAAGCTGGGAGAGAGGGTCTTCGAGAACTCCTTCTATCCTGTGCTCGACGAGGAGGGGGAGGTGAGGCGGGTCGCCGTCTATGTGAGGGACATCACCGAGCGGAAGCGGCTCCAGAGGGTCCTGAAGGAGACCGAGGAGCAGTATCGGAAGATCTACGAGAATGCCATTGAAGGGATCTTCCAGATCAGCCCCGATGGCAAGTTCATGAGCGCCAATCCCTCCCTTGCCCGTATCCACGGCTACGCCTCTCCCGAAGAGCTGATCCATGCGGTCCAGGATATCCGGACCCTCTATGTCAATCCGGAGGACCATCAACGCCTCGTTCAACTCCTCTTTCGGCAGGGCTCGGTCGAAAGTTACGAGGCCAAAATGTACCGGAAGGATCGAAGCCTCCACTGGATCTCCACCAACGTCAGGCTGGTGCGGGACGCCTCCGGCCATCCCCTCTACTATGAGGGGACGATGATCGACATCACCAAGAGAAAGACGGCCGAGGAGGCCTTTGCGGAGAGCGAGGAACGCTATCGGACCGCCATCGAAAACTCCAACGATGCGGTGGCGATCGTGCGAGACGGCAGGCTTCAATTCGTCAACCGGCGTTACGTGGAGCTCTTCGGCTACGAGAGTGCCGAGGAGCTTTCCGGTCAGCCGATCGATCGCTTCGTCCACCCGGAGGACCGGGAGAAGGTCGTGAGGATCAACCAGCAGAGGCAGAGGGGAGAGCCTGTCCCCTCGCGCTACGAATTCAAGGGCCTGACCCGGGACGGCCGAATCCTCCATCTCGAAGTCTCCGCCACCAGCACCGTCTATCGGGGGAAACAGGTCTATCTGGCCTACCTCAGGGACATTTCAGAGCGAAAGGCCGCCGAGGAGAGCTTGCGGAACGAACGCAATCGGTTCCAAACCCTCTTGGAGAGCGCGCCCTTCGGGATCATCGTGATGGACCGGGACGGGGTTTTCCAGTATATCAATCCCAAGTTCAAAGAGCTTTTCGGCTACGAGCTGACCGAGGTGCCCAACAGCCGGGAGTGGTTCAGGAAGGCCTTCCCGGATCCAAAGATGAGGAGAGAGGTGATCTCGGCCTGGGTCGGCTATCTGAGGAGCACCAGCCCCGGAGAGAAGGTCCCTCGGACCCTTCCCACCACCTGCAAGGACGGGACGCAGAAGATCATCCACTTCATTCCGGTCCGGCTCGCCACCGGCGAGTACATCGTCACCCTCGAAGACGTGACCGAGAGGATCCGGGCCCACGAGGCCCTGATGAAGTCCCATCAGGAGTTAGAACGTCTGAACCGGGCCAAGACGAAGGCGGTCCACCACATCTCCCATGAACTGAAGACGCCCCTTGCGGTGATCCAGGGCAACCTCCGGCTCTTGAAGAGGAGGTTGAAGCGGATCTCCCGAGACGGGGGCCTCCAACCCACCCTCGAGAGGATCGAGCGGAACCTCTCGAGGCTCCTCGACCTTTCGAAAGAGGCGGACGACATCTTCAGGATCTCCCAGGAACTGGAGGCAGGGGTCATTCTGGACAGCCTCGAGACGCTCTGCCAGCGGATCGGGGACTTTCCCGATCTCCCGCCCGCTGTCCGAGGCCATATCGACGGACTCAGGGCGTGGTTTCGCCAATATCAGTCCGGACATCCCGGCGCCTTCGAATCGATCCATCTCCATTCCTTCCTCCTCGATACGCTCGAAAGGGTGAAGGAGCGATCCCGGCACCGGAAGATCCATTTTCGATTCGAGGGAAGACCCGGGCTCTACGTCTCGATGGACCCTCTCGTCCTCCAACAGGTGATGGAGGGGCTGCTCCGCAATGCCATCGAGAACACGCCCGATGGCGGAACCATCCGGCTCTCCTTCGAGGAGCAGCGCGGGAAGATTCAGATTCACGTGGCGGACGAGGGGATCGGGATCACCGAGGAAAATCAGGCCTATATCTTCGATGGTCTCTTTCACACCCGGGAGACCGAGCTCTATGCAACGAAGAAGCCCTACGATTTCGGTGCGGGAGGCAAAGGGCTCGACCTGCTCCGGATGAAGATCTATGCCCAGCGTTTCGGTTTCGATCTGTCGATGAAGAGCAAACGTTGCCCCTATATTCCAACAGACCAGGATCTCTGTCCGGGAGACCGGGCGAAGTGTCCCCATCTCGCGGAGGAGAAGGAGTGTGCCGACTCGGGCGGAACGACCTTCACCCTCACCTTCCATCCCCGACAGGCGGGCCAACCCGCCCCTGTCTAAGCCACGTGGGTCTTTTAACCGATCCCGAGGAGGTCCTTCACCCGCTTAACTTTCTCCTCGATCTCTCCATGCCGGCCGATCATGATCCTCTGGGCCATAGGTGAGCCCGCTCCATGGACCGACTCGATGAGATAGGCCACGGCCCCTGCCCCTGCCACTAAATTCTCGATGAGGCGCAGCACCCTGATCCTATCCACCACGGCCACTCCCTCGGCCGCCGCGAGGTATTTCTGAAGATAAGGTCCGACCTTCGGGTCCTCCAGTTCCATGGCAGAGGGAAGGGTTCCGATCAGGCCGCCGGCGATATCGATCGCCAGGCGAGCCAATTCGAAGGGAAAGCGGGTGACGTTGAGCTTACAGACATTGGCCAGCAGCAGATCGACCTCGTAATTTCCGGCCGGGGTCCGATGTCCAAGGGCAGAACAGGCAATCCCGCAGGCATACATGGTTTCGTTGAGGTGGATCATCTCCACGATCTTGTCCCGGACGTGGGAGGCGGCCTCCACGCCGTTCATCCGGGCGATCAGGGCGGTGGCGCCGATGAGGATGTCTCCCATGCCCACCTTGCATCCCCCATAGCTCTGACGGTGATAGGCGGCGAACCGCTCGACCAGCTTGCCGGTAAAATCGATCTCTCCGTCGAGAAAGATCCGTTCCTGCGGGACGAAGAGGTCCTCGAAGACGGCCATCACCTCCTGGCCGCCGAAGCGGGGATTCCCGACGTCCAGGCCTCCCGGCCCTTCGAGCTTCCGGGTGTCGCTGGCCTGTCTGCCGTAGAGGTAGGTGATGCCCTTCGCGTGGGTAGGGACGGCGAAGCAGATGGCCCAGTCCTTCTCCTCCGGGCTCAGGGCGGTCGTGGGCATGACGATGATCTCATGGGAGTTGACCATGCCCGTCTGGTGGAGTTTGGCCCCTCGCACCACCACCCCATCCCGCCTCCGATCCACCACCCGGAGGAAGAGGTCCGGATCCCTCTGATCTTTGGGCCGTCTCCCACGGTCGCCTTTGGGGTCGGTCATCGCGCCGTCCACGACCAGGTCTTCCCGCTGGACGTAAGACCAGTACTGGCGAAATCGTCTGTGATAATCCGTCCCGTGTTTCTCATCGCATTCGTAGGTGACGCTGAAGACGGCATTGGCCGCATCCAGGCCCACGCAGCGCTGGAAGCAGGAGGCCGTGAGGTTTCCGCAGTGTCGTTGCATCATCACCTTCTTGACCAGGTCTTCGGGACTCTGGTGGAGATGGGTGAAGCGGTTGACCTCCTCGTCGATCAAAGGGGAGTAGGCCCTGAAGAGCTCCCGGGTCTCCTCGCGATGGGCGCAATCGTAGGTCGTGGCCACGGCCCGAACCGAGGGAGAGATGAGGGGATGGTCCGGCAGAGCCTGTTCCCTCCTTCCCATCACGTGGGCCTCGAGAGAGAGGGCCTTCAAAGAGGCGATGTACTCCTCCCCGCGCTTAAGGGCCATAGGGAACCTCCTTTTCTACCGCCACCTCGCCTTCGGAGGTTGGCGTCGCACCAGGTTGGGATAGGTCACCTTCGGGAAGCCGAGCACCATGGCCGCATAACAGCGATGGTCAGCCGGGATGGCAAGCCATCGCTTGATCCTTCTATCATGGTTCACCGCATTGACCAGAAATCCATTGAAACAGCACCCGAGCCCCAGGCTGTGGGCCTTTAAGGAACAGTTGTAAAGAGCCACTGAGCAATTAAAAGAGGACGAGCTGTCCCAGGCCTCGGCATGGGCGATCATGACCACCGGCGCATGGTAGAAGAGCCGATCCTCGCCTCGCTCGAAGGCCTCCCGGGCCACCTCCATCTTGGGGAGCGACTGCCGAAGGTACTCCACCGTCCTCCTCCCTGCCACGAGGGTGAGAAGCATCCGACCGAACGGGCCCTCCACCCTTGAAAAGACCCTTTCGTAGAATCGGAGGGTCAACTCCCTCAATTCCTGAATCCGCTCCCGCGTGGTTAAGACCAGGTAGTTAACGTTCTGGCTGTTCGTGCCGGTGGGGGCGAACCTTCCGGCATCGAGGATCTGATCGAGGACCTCCTTCGGGACCGGATCGGCCTTATAGTTCCGGATCGAGCGCCTCTCCCTGAAGAGGAGGTCGAGGGCCTCGGGAGAGACCGCCGAAGCGGTCCCTTTTTGAGGATGCTTTTCGAAGGCCTCTCCCTCTCGGATGACGGCGTCGCTCGGACAGACCGCACCGCAGTGGTCGCAGCCGATGCACCACTCTCCCCTGAGCAATTTAGCCTTTTCCTCAGCCATCCCCAAAACAAAACTCGGGCAGACCGCTACACATCGCTCACACCCGATACATTTATTCTCGAAAATCTCAGGTGGATTCACTTCCCGTTTCATCATTTTCTTTTCTCCGCTTCTTTAAGCACCCCCTCCCCCTCAGAGGGGGAGGGTGAGGACTATTTGCGTGTTAAATGTAACAATTCAATAAAAATGCATCTAATCTTGCAACATTGCAATCCCATTTACAATTGCCCTCATGCCGGTCTTAAGAAAAGGGAATTGTAAAAGATTTGCCACTAAAATAGAATAGTGGCATGGACTTAAATTCCTTCGAACCCCTTGTAAAGATTGAACAATCTGCAAAGCGATTTATTAACAAAGCGTGTTGGAAAAACTACCGT
>JAOAHX010000036.1 GCA_026415035.1 Thermodesulfobacteriota bacterium
CGTAATGACAATAGCTTATCAGTTCGTGATGGAGATAGGTCTCGAAGGCTTCTCCGTATTCGGGGGTCCTCCGATGGACCTGCCGGCCTTGTAGGGTGAGGACCACGCCCCCATCGAAGAAGTAGAATTTCGGGGAGGCGAGGGCCTTTCTTTTTTTGATTTCCGCCAGGGGGGCAGTTCGTAAAGGATGAGGGTGTCCTTCAAAATCTCGAAATATTCATAGACCGTCGTCCGAGGGACCTGGGCCTCGTTCGAGACATTGGTAAAGTTCACGATCTGACCGTTGCAAAGGGCCGCGATCCTAAGAAAACGGCAGAAGGCCGGGAGGTTGCGGACGGCACCTTCGGCTACGATCTCTTCCTGTAAATAGAATCAGGTATAAGCCTCTAAATCTCCTTTCGGGTCATCGGAAAAGTAAAGGGAAGCGAAGCTTCCTTGCACTGGAACCCGTGAGGAGAAACCGGATCTTTCGGGTCTCGATGAGGCGGTGCACCTCGTTCAGCAGGAGGGGAAGCCTCTGGATCTCGTCGATGACCACCAGCCGATCTTCCGGCGAAAGCTCCTCGGCCAGTCGGCCGAGGTTTTGGCTGAGGGCCAGAAAAAGCGAGGTGTCGAGAAGGTCATAAACCTTCGCCCCTTTTAAGGAATGGCAGATCAGAGAGGTTTTTTTCCGGTCTGCCGGGGGCCGAAGAGGAAATGGGGCTTTTTCCCAGCAGGGAGGCGAGATCTAAGGTTCTTTCGATATAAGGCGAGGAGAGAGGCTTTCTTTTATCTGTCGTATCCATCGTCAAATATCATGACAAATGAGGACAGAGTTGTCAGGTGGATTTCTCCTGGCGCTTCCGCTCTTCGGCCCTCAACTCGCGCCGGAGGAGCTTTCCCACCTTCGATTTGGGGAGCATGTCTCGGAATTCGATATACTGGGGGACCTTGTAGGAGGCCAGTTTCTGCCGGCACCACTTGATCAGGTCGTATCCCGTGATCCCTTTGATGTCCTCCTTGAGGACGACGAAGGCCTTGATCCGCTCGCCCACGTCGGGGTCTGGCACGCCCACCACACACGCCCCGATCACGGCCGGATGTTCCTGCAGGACCGACTCGATCTCCGAGGCCGACACCCGATAGCCTTTATGTTTGATCGTATCGACCGTCCGATCCACAAAGTAGAGGTATCCCTTCTCGTCCATCGTCACGATGTCGCCGGTCCGATACCACCTTCGGCCATCGAGTTCCACGAAGGAGACGGCCGTCTCCTCAGGTTTGTTCCAGTACTCCCTGACCATCCTGTCCGAGGAGACGATCAGTTCCCCTGGCTCTCCTAAGGGGACCGGTTCGAGGGTATCGGGATCGACGATCTTCACCCTTTTGCTGGGAACGACGAGGCCCATGCTCCTCGGAGGGTTTTCGACGTTCACCGGTGCCATCGCCACTCCCCCGCAGGTCTCTGTGGCCCCGTAGCCCTGGTAAATTCTTTTTCGATATCGTTCCTGCCACCGCGTTTCGATTTCTGTGGGCAGGACATCGCCGGCACAGAAGCAGTATTGGAGGGAGCTGAGGTCGTAAAAATCGACCCGATCATGTTCGAGGATCATCCGGTAGAGGGCGGGCACTCCGACGAAGGTCTTTGCCTTGAACCTCTGGATCGTCTCGAGCATCCCGTCGAGGTTGACCTTGGGCTGGAGGATGAGGGTGCCGCCGAAGCAGAGGGTGGCCAGTTCACAGGCCTGTCCGAGGATGTGAAAGAGGGGCGCGCCGGCTAAGATCCTATTCTCCTCCAGGGGGAAGAGAGGCTCGCTCACCCTCAATTGTTCCTCAGCCGACTCCAGGAAGAGCTCATGGGTGATGGGGACCCCTTTGGGAAATTTGGTCGTCCCCCCCGTGTAGAGGATCTCGAGGATCGAGCTCCCCTCCGGCCTCACCCGGTCGGGCAAAGGGGAGGATCTCCCGAGCAATCGTTTAAAGGGATAGGTGTGGGCCTCCTTCGAGACCTTTCCAGAGGGGATTTTATCGAACGCCTTCCCGAAGGCCCTCTTCCACCAGGGAAGGAGGTCGGCCACGTTGGTCACGACGATCCTTCGGATGTTGGCCCCGGCCATGGCCCTCTGGACATAGCCATAGTTCGTATCGGCGCAGAGGACGGTCTCGGCGCCTGAATCGTTGGCAATATACTGGAGGTCGTGGGAGGTATAGATGGGCGTGATGGGAACGGCGATCCCCCCGATCTTCTGGATGGCCAGCCAGGCGATCACCCACTGGGGAGAGTTGGGGACGTAGAGGACCATCTTGTCGCCCGGGTTCACGCCCATCCCGTAGAGGGCGGAAGCGAATCGTCCCACGTATTCTCCTATTTGGCCATAAGAGTACTGGGTCCCGAGAAAGACGATGGCGGTCTTATCGGGTCTCCTTTGGACCTGGGCCTCGAAGGCTTCGATGACGGTCTTGGGTTTGGAGGGACTCTCGACCATTTCGCTGACCCGTATTGAGGGGTTAAACCCCGAAATAGGCGGCCCGCACCTCAGGATTCTCCATCAGCTCCTTTCCTGTGCCGGTCAGGGTCAACATTCCGTTTTCGATGATATATCCGTAGTCGATCATCGGGAGGATGGGCCTGGCGAACTGTTCGCTGATGAGGGTGGTGATGCCCATCTCCTTCTGGATATTCTTTATGGCGCCGACCAGTTTTGCCTGGATCGCGGGGCTCAGCCCGAGCAGCGGCTCGTCGAGCAGAAGGAGGCTCGGGTTCAGGACGAGGGCCATGCCGATAGCCAGCATCTGCTGTTCGCCGCCGCTCAGGAAGCCCGCCCGGCGGCTTTTCAGGCCGACCAGGGCGGGGAAGAGGTCGAAGACGAAGTCGATGCGCCTCCTCAACTCGGAGCGTGGGACGAGATATCCCGCGATCTTGAGGTTCTCCAGGACATCGCTTTCCGGAAAGATGGGGTGCCGTTCTCTGCAGAGGGCGATCCCCCTTTTGGTCCGGTCGTAGGGCTCCAGATGGGTGATCGCCTCGCCTTGGAAGAGGATCTCGCCCAGGAGGGTGATCCTCTCCCCGCCCTTCCGTTCCTCTTTGATCTTGAGATCGATGATGAGGCCCGAGATGGTGTTCATCAGGGTGGTCTTGCCTGCGCTGTTTGACCCGATCACCCCCACCATCTGCCCTTTTTCGACGCGGAGGCTCAGGTCGTTGATCGCCAGGGCGTTCTCGTAAAAGACGAGAAGGTTTTTGACCTCTAACATCTCACTCCGTCTCCGAGCCGAGGTAGGCCCTCTTCACCTCCTCGCTCTCCATCACCTCTTTCGGGGCCCCTTCGGCTATCTTCTTTCCGAAATTGAGGACGATGACCCGATTCGAAATCCGGAAGAGCTCCCGGAGCCGATGTTCGATCATGATGATCGTCATCTTCTCCGACATCAGCTTTTCGATGATCGGCAGCATGCTTGCCACCTCGGCCATGCTGAGGCCCGAGAAGAGCTCGTCAAGGATGATCAGCTCCGGCCTCAGGGCGAGGCAGAGGGCCAGCTCCATCCTCTTCAGATATCCGTGAGGAAGCACGCTTGCGACCTTGAAGGGGACGAAGGAGTCCCGCTCGAAGCCGACCTCCTCCAGGAGGTCGATGGCGATGGCGTCGCGGTCTCCATACTTTCCGCCTGCCAGTCTCCTCACCCTGGGCGAGTAGAGGGGGATGATGAGGTTCTTGTAGGCCGGGAGCTGATAGAAGGGCTTCACCATCTGAAAGGCCCTTGCGATGCCGAGGTCGGCGATCCGATGGGGCATCCAGCCGGTGATATCCCTTCCCTGATAGAAGACCTTTCCCGAATCGGGTTTGACGAACCCGGTGATGAGGTTGACCAGGGTCGTCTTCCCCGAACCGTTTGGCCCGATGACGCCCAGGATCTCTCCCCTCATCAGGTCAAAGCTTACCGAATCGACCGCTTTCACGCCGCCGAAGGCTTTGGTCAGGCCGCTCACCCTGAGGAGCGGCATCTCCTCTCGATCTTTCATCTCTCGACCTTCACCCATCGTTCGAACTGGTGGTACTTTCTCTGGAGGTAGTGGAAGATGCCCTCGGGGATGGCCACGGTGAAGACGACCAGGAAGAGGCCGTAGATGACGATCCTCAACCCCCCGATGCCGCGGAGCAATTCGGACAGGGGGACCAGGATGAAGGCGCCCAGCAATGGGCCTGCGAAGGTCCCTATCCCGCCCACCACGGCCGAGGCGATCGGAAGGATGGAGTAGTCCATCTCGAAGACGGGCATCCCCACGAACATATAGACATGGGTCATCAGGGCACCGGCAAAGCCTCCCACGGCGCTGGCCAGGAAGAGGGCCTGAGCTTTATACCAGTAGATGTTGATCCCGCTTCTCATGACGGAGCGGTCGTTATCCCGAATGCCACGGAGGACGAGGCCGTAATCGGTGTTGATCAACCGGCGGAAGAAGAAGAGGACGGCGAAGGCAGCGACCAGGCTGAGATACATCTCGAACCGGATGCTCGGAAGGCCCGAAAGGCCGCTCAACCCCTCGGTCCCCCCGAAGATCTTCGTGGCCTCGATGATCCTCACCAACATCAGGGGGAGGGCGAGGGTGACCATGGCGAAGTAGATCCCCCTGAGCCTCAGGACCGGAAGGAGAAGGAGGGTGCAGAGGACCCCTCCCCCGAGGGTGGCGATGGGGATGGTAAATAAGGGGGAAATTTTAAAGGAGTGGTTGAGGATCCCGCTGATATAGGCGCCCACGCCGAAAAAGAGGGCCTGGCCGAGCGAGACCATCCCGGCGGCGGTAAGGAGGTCCCAGCTCAAGGCGAGCAGGGCAAAGACCGAGGTGGAGATCAGGACCTTCTGCCAGTACTCTTCCACCAGGAGGGTGGCGAGAAACAGGGTGAGGATGGGGACGGCTCTCGGGACCAGCAGATAGAGCATCTCCCGATAGGAGAAGAGGGCATAGATATCTTCGGTCCTCGCCTTGATCCCCCGATCGATTCGCTCTTTCCGGTATTCCATAAGGTCTTTTTCAACGCCCTTGTTTCGAACCGTCAACGCTCTTAAACGAATAGCCTATGTTCCTGTTTCAAATTTCCCGTTTTGAAATTCGAATATAAACCCCTATATTCTTTCCTCCAGCTCCTTCTGTTTTCCGAAAAGGCCCGAAGGTTTGATGATAAGGATGATGAGGATGGCAGCGAGGCTCACGATCATCATCCAGTGAGAGCCAATGTAGGTCGCGGTGAAGGTCTGGGCGTAGCCGATCAGAAGGCTGGCAACCAAGATTCCAAAGGTGCTTCCAAGCCCTCCCACGATGCAGACCGCAAGGGCATTGAGAAGGGCGCTGTATCCGCCCTCCACCGCGATCTGCCCGAGGGGGAAGATCGCGATGGCCGCTACCCCCGCCAACCCCGAGCCGAAGGCCAGACTGAAGGTGGCCATCTTGTCCGTGTTGATCCCGAGGACCAGGGCGGTTCGTTCCTCTTGAGCCATGCCCCGGAAGGCAAGGCCCGTCTTGGTGTAATGGGTGAATCCCCAGAGAAAGATGACCAGCGCCACGCCAATCCCAACGATGAGGAGGCGCTGGAGGTCGATGTAGGTCCCCCCCAGGGAGATGCTCCCATCGATGAAGACCGGCAGGGTATATTCGTATCCGACGAAACCCAAGAACCGGAAGAACTCGAGGATGGAAAGGCCGATTCCAAAGGAGGCGATCACCTCGGAAATCGGCATGCCCCTGACCCGGAGGAGGATGAATCGATAGATGAGGCCGCCTATGAGAGCGGTGAATAGGACGGCCAGGACGATGGAGAGGAGGTAGTTGATCTTGAGCCACGACAGAAGCATCCAGGCGGTATAAGCGGAAGTGACATAAAGGGCCCCATAGGCGAAGTTGGCCACCCCGCTGATCCCGAAGGTGAGGTTGAACCCGAGGGCGATCAGGGCCAGGATGACACTGTTGACGAAACCGTAGATGAGGGTCCCTTGGAGCATCTCTCCCGACTTTCCAACTTTTAGGTGGAAAATAGAGGGGGGGAGGTTTGGGAACCTCCCGCCCAGATGTCTAAGAACTCGAACTCATTTGCCAGGTTTTAAGACCCATTCCGGGGCCCAAACTTTCTTCTCCGCTAAGGCAGGCGGATAGACGATCCTGCGCTCTCCTGCCTCGCTCCACTGGAACATGACCGCCACCGCCTCTTTGGCGGGATCGAGACCGTAGACCACCTGATGGCCTTTGTCGAATTTGATTCGGCCCATGACCCCCACCCTATCCGTCTTTTCCAGGGAGGCCACCAGGGCTTCCGGTTCGATCGTCCCTGCCCTCTCGATGGCCTCTTTCAGGATGTAGACCGATTCATAGGAGGGAGCGGGTCCGTGGCCGGACTGGACGGCCTCTTTATATTTCTTCTTGTAGGCTTCGTAAAATTCCCTGGCCGGTGGGTGCTTGGCCGAAGGGATGTTCCCCAATTCGAAGATGGCATTGAGCAGTCCTCCGATCTGTCCATCGAAGGTCTTCCAGGCGGCCTCGCCCGCCATGGGTGAGATAAAGCCTGCCATCAGGGCCGGGACCCTGATGCTCTTGTACTGTTTTACCAGAATACCGCTCTGGGGCATGTCGAAACAGGTAAACAGGATCTGGGCCCCTGTGGCCTTGGCCTTCATCAGGGCCGAGGAGAAATCGGAGGCCCCTGTCGGGAATTCGTCGTGCCCAGCGACCTCCCATCCGGCTTTTTCATACCATCCCTTGAGGGCTGAGGTGGTACCCCTGGCCCACAACACATCTTGGTTCATCAGATAGGCCTTCTTGAAACCGAAGTCCTTGTTCAATTCGGCCATCACCCCGGTCAGAAGCCCCACAAGATACCTCGAGTTCAGGCAGGTCCGGAAGACATATTTGTATTTCTCCGGGTTTTCGATGATCTTCGCCTCCGAGGCCGGCGTCATGGCGATGGTTCCGAGCATAGGGACTTTATACTTGGCCAAGAGGTCCATGCTCGCCAAGAGGGCCTCCGACCTGAAGGGACCGACCACGATGGCATGGACCTTTTTGTCGAGGATGATCTTCTCAATCCCGAGCAGGGCCTCGGGGACCGGGACTCCCGGGGCTCCATCCCGGATCTCGCTCGCCTCCACTTTTATTAAATGTTTGCTTCCTTTGAGGGTGATCCCCCCTTTGGCGTTGATCTCCTCCACTGCAAGTTGAACCGCTTTCAGACTCTCTCCGCCCTCCAGAGACCCTAAAAAGGTGGGGACGCCGATGATGATCGGGTCTCCGGGCTTGAGCTGGGCAAAGGCGGG
The DNA here is from genome assembly GCA_026415035.1 of Thermodesulfobacteriota bacterium. Classification (NCBI taxonomy): domain Bacteria; kingdom Pseudomonadati; phylum Thermodesulfobacteriota; species Thermodesulfobacteriota bacterium. Next base: position 7,282 of record JAOAHX010000036.1, read on the forward strand.
TGGAAGGGGTGCCCAAAAGGGGACGCAGAGTATCAGGATCGCGACTAAGAAGGCCTTTTTCTCCATCTCCCTCTCCTCCTTTCTCTTCTTTGGTCTTCATTATCCTCCAGGCCTGGATGAGACCTGGCCGCTTCCCTGAAGCAAAATCCCGCTGAGAAAGACCTCGCTGAAGATATTTCCTAACTCGTTGGGGCTGATCCCCTTTTTGGCCTTGGGGTTGTACCATTGGTAAGTCCAGTGCACCATCCCGAAAAAGATAAAGGCCAGGATCGAAGGGTTGATGGGCTTTAAGAGGTTCCGGTCGGCCAGATCTCTAAATAGGGATTTCAGGGCCTTGACATAATCCCTCTCTTTTTCAATACAGATCTGTTGGTGTTCGGGATTGAGCCCCTTTATCTCCGTGGCGAGGAGGGTTAACTCCTGTTTGTGTCCGGCATACTGCTCGACATAAAACTTACAGACCCGTCTCAGCTTTTCGACGGGATCGATCTCGGAGCAGTAGATCTCCATGATCTTCTGGTAAGCTTCGTCCATGAAGGAGGTCATGATCTCGAAAAGGATCCTCTCCTTGGTAGGAAAATAGTAGAACATCCCCGGGACGCTGATCCCGGCCTTTTCGGCAATGTCCCGAACGGAGGTGCCCTCGAATCCCCTCCGCGCGAAAAGGGCCGTGGCGGCCTTGAGGATGCGAGCCCTGTTCAAGGGGAAAGACCGAAAACGACGACGGCCGGTAGACATCAAATTAAACCGAGCGATCGATAAAAATATTAAAATCACTGACTATCAGAAAAGGAAATTTTTGTCAAGAATTTTCTGAAGATGGGTGTCAGAAAAGCATGGAGAGCGGACAGATCCTCAGCCCCACCGTCTCTGGAAGTAGGCAAACCACATCAGAAAGAGGAATTCGAAAGGGATGGTGAGGGCCGAGGGGACAGCGGCCCTCTCGTTGAAGATCAAAAGGGAAAGGGCTGCGGCCAGCCCCAGATTTTTATAAGAGCCGAAGAGGACGTAACTGATCCTTCGCCTTGGATCAACCTTCAGCCATCTCGACCATAGATCGATGAGGTGGCCGCTGACGAAGGTCCTGAGGAAGGCGATGGCAAAGATCAAAAGGAGGAGGTCGAAAGGACCGAAAAAGACCTCTCGATTCATGCCGATCACGATGTAGAGGATCAGGGAAAACCCGAAATTGATGAGGGGGCCCATCTTGGGCTTAAAGGTTGGGAAGCCTCTCCATCTCAGGAGAAGTCGAGAGAGTAGAAAGGGAAGGAGGATGAGCTGAAGCAGGGTCAGCACGATTCTTGAGGGATCGATCGCAGCCACATCGAGAAAGAGAAAGGAGATCATGGGGGCGGCCAAGAGGGCGAAGAGATAGATCCAGGTGGACCCCAACAAGGAGACGATCATCTCCCCCTTCAGCAGATAGGTGAACGGAATGACGGCTACCGCCGAAGGGACGGCGGCCATTACGACATATCCCACCTGAAGGTCGGGATCGGAAATCCAGAGGTGGTTGGCCAGGAGGATGAGACCGCTCAAGAAAGGGTAATGGATGAGCGTGACGAGCAGGATATCCTTGAGATAATCCTTCATCTGCCTCAGCTCTCTGAGGGTGATGTGGGTCGTCGAAAGCGTCATGATCATGACGAGGGCAGGCAGGATCAAACCCCTCAAAGGCCGTGCGGGCTCCCCCCATGAGAGGCCGAAAAGGAAGGCGGTGAGCAGCAGGAGATTGCGGTTCTTAAAATAGCGGATCAAGAGGTCGATCATCTTCCCCTCCGCTTCTCTAATACATATCTTTTGTAGCCTCCCGTTTCAAGACAGGGGGAGCGTTCCGTTAGATCCGGATCGGTTTGACAAAGGAATTGAAACGATGGTAGGTATATCGCCATGAAACGGTGGTTAAGCCTTTCTCTACGACTTCCCAAAGGGCTATCCGAGCCTCTCTCCAATTTTCTCATGGAACAAGGGGCCTCAGGCCTCGAGACCGTGGAAGAGGATCTCGAAAGAGAAACACTGAAGGCCTATTTCCCAGCAGGCCGAGGTGAAAGAGGAATCGTCCGATCGGTTCGAAGCTATCTGAGGTCTCTGTCCACACTCCACTCCGGAATCCCTCCTGTCGTAATCGAAACGGGCCATCTCATCGATCAAGATTGGGGGGCGAGCTGGAAGAGGTTTTTTAAGCCCATTCGGCTGGGGTCGAGGCTGATCGTAAAACCCCCTTGGGCCAGGGTTCGGGCGAAAAGGAATGAGATTTTGATCGAAATCGATCCCGGGATGGCCTTTGGGACCGGAACCCATGCCACCACCCAGCTATGTCTGAGGGCCTTGGAGAAAAGGCTGAAGGGAAAAGACCTCGAGGTGCTCGATGTAGGGACCGGCTCTGGAATCCTGGCGATTGCGGCGGCCCGATTGGGGGCGAAAGAGGTTTGGGGGATCGATGTAGACCGAGCGGCGGTTGAGAAGGCCAGAGAGAATGTCGTCCGAAACGGGGTTGACGATCGCGTCCGGCTCAGGAGAGGCAGGATCGGAAGGGTCTCGAAGAAATTCGATCTGGTGGTGGCGAACATCGATTTTAAGAGTCTGAAGAGGATGAAACGGCCGCTCGTCAATCATCTTCGGGACGGTGGGTTCCTCATCCTTTCGGGGATCCTGAAGACCGAGGAGAGGAAGATCCGGAAACCTTATGAGGATTCAGGTTTATTGAAATGGGTCGAGACGGATCGGCAGAGAGAATGGATTTGCCTCACGTTTCAGAGGAAAAGGGCATGAGCGCGGAGGGGATCGATGGCGCGGTTTTATCTCCCCCGTCCTCGCCTTGAGGGAAATCGATTGGTGCTTCAAGGAAATGAGGTGAGGCACCTCCGAAACTCCCTCCGGCTTCGGCAAGGAGACGACCTGATCGTCTTCGATGGCGAGGGGAGGGAATATGAGGGCCGAATCCTGAGGGTCGAACCGACCTCCGCTTTGATCGAAATCCGTCAGATCAACCTCTCCTTAAAAGAGTCTCCCCTCGAGGTAACCCTGGCCCAGAGCCTTCTCAAGGGCGAGAAGATGGACTATCTGGTGCAGAAGGCGACGGAATTGGGGGTGAAGCGGATCATCCCCTTTCTCTCTTCGAGATCCATCCCCCTCTTGGAAAGATCGAAGGAGACCGAAAGAGTACGCCGCTGGGAGAGAATTGCTATCGAGGCCTCAAAACAGTCCGGGAGAGGGTTCATTCCCAAAATCGAGCCGCCATGGCCCTTCTCCGAGATGCTCCGATCTACACCTCGGGAGGGTTTACGGATGGTTCTCAACGAAAAGGGAGGAAGAAGGCTAAAAGAGGTATTAAGAGAATCGCCAGAAAAGAGATCTGTATTTTTCATCGTCGGGCCGGAAGGGGGGTTGAGTGAGAAAGAAACCGAAGCCGCCTTGGATTGCGGATTTCTCCCGGTCGTTCTGGGTGGGAGAATTTTGAGGGCAGAGACGGCAAGTCTCTGCCTTCTAAGCATCCTTCAATACGAGTGGGGAGATATTGGATAAAAACCTCTAAAGAAAAGGGCAATTCCCATTTGAGAATTGCCCTTTCAGAAAGGAGGGGTATGAAGGGCCCCACCTGACCTCTGCCGAAGGCTGGCTGAAATCAGGCAGGGTGGGGTTAAGCGGCCTTCTTCTCCAGATTTTCCATATGCTCTTTGTAGGTTTTGCATTCAGAAATTAGCTTGCACTTCCTTTTGCACACCTCGATGTGAATCTTTGGACTTCCCTTTCTCTTATCACAAATCAAATAATTCATGATCACGCGCCCCTTTCAACCCAAAATTGGATGATATCTACATATTGAAACGGCCTTATTTTAAAACACAAAATATAGAAATGTCAAGGGGGATTTTTAAAAATTCGAAATTTTTTTATTAAAAATTTCGGAGGGTTCCATTATCAAGGGGAAGTAATATGGAAGGTTCTTAAAATCATCTTTAAGAAATTTAAGGTTTTTCCCTTATGGAAAGCATTTAAAATTGCCCTATGGATGGGTTGAAGAGGGGTGCTTTTCCTCGACCGATATCCCCAACTTTTCCACACCCGAGCTCTTGGCTGCATCGAGAACCTGTACCACCCTTTCAAAAACGACACTTCTATCCGCCCTTACGATGACCGGTCTTTCCCTGTTAAAGGTGATGAGGGTTTCGAGTTCTTTTTTCAACTCCCTAAGGGCAATGGGTTTGTTCCCGAGGAAGATCTCGTTTTGGCTGTTGATGTTGACGATGACAGGATCTTTCTGATCAAGGGGTAATTTCACGTCCGCCCGGGGGAGCTGAATGAGGATTTTGGATTCCTTCATGGGATTGAAGGTATAGACCAAGCTGAAGGCGGTGAAGAAGAAGATAAAGATGTTGAGGATGATGTCGGTAAACGCAAGGGATTCGAGAGAGACCCTGAATTCTCTTCTGGCTTTGATCTTCATCGGGCACCTCCCTCACGGCTCTGGGAGAGGAGATCGAGAAGTTCATTCCCGTAATAGGTCATCTCCTGGGCGTGATGCCTGATCCTCCCCATGATGAGATGGTAGAAGATGAAACCGGGGATGGCGACCGAAAGGCCCGCTGCGGTGGTGATCATGGCCTGGTAGATCCCGGCTGCCAGGGCATTGACCGTGATGTTGGCTCCCATCTGCTCCCAGGCCATGAAGGCCTGGATAAGTCCGATGATGGTCCCGAGGAAACCCATCATCGGTTCCACCCCCACGATGATGATAAGAGCACTCATATATCGCTCAAGATACTGGATCTGTTCATCTCCCTCCCTTTCCATCATCGCCTCGATCTCCTGCCGGCTGAGATGGCGGTTGAGGATTCCGATCCTGAAGAGGTTTCCGATGGGGTGCCTCACCCTTGCACATTGTTCCAGGGCCTTCTGAAACTGTCCTTTGTCGAGGTATTCAAAAATCTTACGCGTAAAGCGGGGGAGGTTCAGGCGGATACGCCAAAGGGCCCATAATCGGTCAAGGACAATGGCCAGGGCGATGACCGATCCGAGGATGATGGGGATCATGATCACCCCGCCTTTGATGAGGAGCGAGACGAACATGGTTGGCCTCCGGAGCCGCGGGTTCAGGCGGGCAAACCCAACTGCAATAATTGGCAATAGGATGAAAAAATAGGGCAACCGAAATTGCCCTTTTTAAACAAAAAGTGCCGGGTCGCGGAATCGAACCACGGACACGAGGATTTTCAGTCCTCTGCTCTACCGACTGAGCTAACCCGGCATCCTGAATTATCCCATTTATATTACAACCTCTTCGATGTGTCAAGAGCCTGTTTTTTCAGAAACCCCTGCTTCGGCAAAAGTTGCCATCTCGTTGAGGATCTTCAAGCTGGCTTCGACCAGGGAGATGCCCAGAGCCGCTCCGGTCCCTTCTCCCAAACGGAGGTCGAGATTGAGCAGGGGTTTGAGGCCGAGGTGTTCAAGGACGATCCGGTGGCCCTGTTCGACCGATTGATGGGAGGCGATGAGATAGGGCTTGACCTGAGGGGCCAGACCCGCAGCGATCAAGGCGGCGGCTCCGGAGATGAAGCCGTCGATGACGACCGGAATTTTATATCTTGCCCCCGCCAAGATAACGCCGGCGATGCCTCCGATCTCGAACCCTCCCACCTTGGAGAGGACATCGATCGGATCTTTCGGGTCAGGCCGATTGATGTCCAGCGCCTTCTCGATGACCTCCACTTTTTTCTCCCATCCTTTATCGTCAAGTCCTGTTCCTCTACCTGTGACTGTCCTGACCTCCGCTCCTGTGATGGCGGCTGTGATGGCACTGGAGGGAGTCGTATTTCCTATTCCCATATCCCCAGTGCCCAGGATATCCACTCCTTTACTTAATTCTTCCTCGACCAGTTCGATCCCCGCCCCGATGGAGCGGACCGCCTCCTGGCGGCTCATGGCGGGCCCTTTGGCCATATTCTTCGTTCCCATAGCCACCTTCTTGTCCTTAAGATCCGGATGCTTCTCCAAGACCGCGGCCACGCCGAGGTCAGCCACCACCACCCTTGCTCCCACGTGTCGGGCAAGGACGTTGATGCCTGCGCCCCCTCGCAGGAAGTTATAGACCATCTGAGGTGTGACCTCGGATGGATAGGCGCTCACGCCCTCTTCAGTCACCCCGTGATCTCCCGCAAGGGTGAAGATGACTTTGTGTTCGATCTTGGGCCTCGGGGTTCCTTTGATCCCCGCTATCTGAATGGACAAGGACTCCAGTTGCCCAAGGGAACCCTGGGGTTTCGTTAAATTGTCCTGCCTCGCTTCCGCTTCTTTCATGGCCTTCTCGTCGAGTGGTTGAATGTTCGAGATCGTCTGGTTCAGTTTCTCCATGAAACCCTCCTTGTCCTGAATTTTTATTGGAATTGGATAATCAAAATGGCAACCAAAGCGGCAATGAGAGAGGTCGCAATCATCAGGTGAAGCGACGCCTTTACCTCTTGGATCGTAATCCGATTTCCGGGATCGCCTATCAAAGGTTTCTGGGTGCGCCTCCCAAAGTAATAATTCTCGCCTCCCAATTGGATGTTCAGCGCCCCTGCCACGGCTGCTTCAGGATAGCCACTGTTGGGGCTTGGATTTTTTCCTCCGTCCCTCCAGGCTACCCTCCATGCCCCTCTCCAGTCCTTTCTCAGGAGAAGGGATGAAAGGGTAAAGAAGAGAACCGTCATCCGGGCCGGTATAAAATTTGCGAGGTCGTCAGCCCTGGCCGAGGCCCATCCAAAATATCGGTAGCGTTCGTTCTTATAGCCAATCATCGAGTCCAGGGTGCTGAGGGCCTTGTAGGCCATCGCCAGAGGGGGGCCTCCAAGGGTTAGGTAGAAGAGGGGGGCGACGATCCCGTCCGATGTATTTTCAGAGGTCGTTTCGATCAAAGCTCGGCAAACCTCTCCTTCATCGAGTTGACCCGTGTCACGGCTTACCAAATATCCCACCCCTGTGCGTGCCTTCGATAACTCTCCTTTCTCAAGGTCGTTGACAATCTCTCTTACCTCCACATAGAGGTTCTGGGTTGCCAGTGTGGTATAGGCAAAAAAGACGGTCAACAAGGAGGAAAGGGTGGGATGAATCCAACCGGCCATCCGAATCACTCCCCAGGTGATTAACCCTGCACCTCCGACGATTAAAACCATGAGGATCCCACCCCAGAGACGTTGACGGAAGGTGGAGTCGCCTTCCCGAAGCCACCTTTTCTCAAAAAATTGGATGGCCCTCCCGATCAGTTTCACTGGATGAGGAAACCCTTTTGGATCTCCGAAGATCCAGTCTGCGACATAGGCCAACGAAAGTTCCAGCGCGGTCATTCATGAACCACCGAGGATCAAGATAAGAAAGAGAAAGAGCAGTTCCGAAAGTTCGTTTGCCCCGCCCAAGATGTCGCCCGTCACCCCGCCCAACCTCCTGATGAAATAGAGACGATACAGAAGGGCGAAGAGAGAGGTTCCCACGAAAGCGAGCACCCCCCTTAAACCCATCAGTCCCGTGGCGAGGCCGAGGGCAGAAATCGAAGAGATGAGCAACTCCCGAAGAGTGAGATGGTCTGCAAAAGGTTTAGCCAACCCGCCGCTCGATCTCGCATAGGCCGATCGGTAACAGACCAGGACCATCGAATTTCTTCCAAGGGCCGTCATCAGGGGAAAGGCGTAAAAAATAGCCGGCTCAGAAATCTGATCGAGGCAGAGATACTTCCCTCCGAGGAGGAGGATCAGGCCGATCACGCCGAAGGTGCCGATCCGGCTGTCTTTCATGACCTCGAGGATCTTCTGCCTCGTCCCTCCCGTGGCCAGGCCGTCGAGGGTGTCTGCCCATCCATCTAAGTGGAGCCCCCTGGTTAAAAAGGCGAGAAGCCCGATCGTTAACCAGAGGACAATGGGTCTCGGAAAAAGCAGAGAGAAGAGATAGTAGCCCAAACAGAGAAGCAACCCGATCAGCAGACCCACCGCAGGATAGAAGGCCATCGAACGAGCCAGCGCTTTCTCCTCAACGGCATGGCCCTTCCCCACAGGAAGGATCGTCAAAAATGAGATGGCCAGGAGAAGAGATTTCATGCCCTCCCCTTAAGGAATATCGGCAATCCTGAGACCATGAAAATCACCGTATCGGAAGTTTCCGCCAGCTTTTGATTGATGGTCCCTGCGAGATCTCGAAATCGCCGGGCAACCGGCTCGGCCGGCACGATCCCCATTCCGACCTCGTTGGAGACCAGGATGAAGGACGCTGGACTTCTTTTGACCGCTTCGAGAAATCGTTCCATTTCGGCCATGATCCTCTCTTCGTCATCCCATTTTAAAAGGAGATTGGAGATCCAGAGGGTGATGCAGTCGAGGAGGACCACCTGATCGCCTTCGCGGATTTGGCTCACTCTGTTGACAATTGCTAAGGGTTCCTCGATGGTCTGCCATTCGGGCCCCCTTCCCTTTTTGTGAAGTTCTATGCGTCTGGCCATCTCTTCATCGAGGGGTTCGCAGGTGGCCAGGTAAATCTTCTTTGCGTAGGACCGATTTGCATAATCGAGAGCAAATCGGCTCTTCCCGCTTCTGCATCCGCCGGTGATGAAGATCACTCGCTTCTTTCCCATCTCTCCTCCAGAACCTCTAATGAATGGGTCAGGTCATTCAATGAAAAGACTTCGATGGAGAGGACTCCCGTAAAATTTTTGAGATGGGAGCAAATGAGGTCAACCGTTTTCTCTTCCAGATGATCGATTCCAAGATGGTCTATTCCATTCCGAAAGCCGTGGAGGTGGACGATAGAGGTTTGGGGGAGGTACTTATTTAGATAACGCTCCACATCCTGTCCGTATAAAAGGATATGGCCGAGGTCAAGACAGATGGAGAACCCAAATTCCATTATGATGCCTTCGATCCATTCGAAGGGGTAGCTTAGGGTCTCGATGGAGATCTTTTTCGAGGGGGTCTTCCAATCCTCTATCTTTTTTAGGCTCCGGACGAGCCGGCTCTGCCAGGAGGGGATACCCTCCTCGTCCTTGCCGCTTGGGTCTTTAAGGGAGAGATGGAGCGTGTAAGTAGAGGGATCGAGCGAACGGGTCCGTTCGATCACCCTTTTTAAGACGGAGATCCCTCTTTCCCTGATCTCGTCGCTTCTGTCGCCGAGGTAGATGTCGATGGGAAGGTGGACATTGAAACCCAATCCCTCTTCTGCCGAAAGCTCCTTCAAGGCACAAATCTCTTCTTCGTCCGGGAGATTATCCTCTCCCTCGCTCTCGAAGAGGACCAGCTCCACCTCATCGANCGATGGGCCTAAAAGCTTCGCATTGGGAAGGATCCGCTCGGGGACGATATAGGAGGTGGTGGCCAATCGGAAGGGAAACCTCCCCCGGTAGGTTTTCAACCGTATGGGGTTCATGCCTTGATCGGGTCCCTCCATGGAATTCTCAATTTGACCACCTCGCCCACGACGAAGACGGCGGGGGCCTTCACCTTTTCAGCCCTCGATCGCTCCACTATGTCGGAGAGATCCCCTTGGATCACTCTCTGTTCCGGGAGGGTCCCCTTCTCGACCAAGGCACAGGGAGTGTCTGGATCCCTTCCGGCTTCTATGAGGCGCTGGACGATCCTTTCGAGGTTGGCGACCGGCATCAGGAAGACGAGGGTATCGGCGTTGACCACTGGGATCTCTCCGTCGTTCCTCCGATGGCCGGTGATGATGGCCACCGAAGAGGCAAACTCCCGATGGGTTAAAGGCACTCCGGCAGAAGCGGGAACGGCAATCGCAGAACTCACCCCTGAGACGATCTCGAAAGGGATGTTCTGCTCCGTTAGAAAGAGCGACTCCTCGGCTCCACGGCCGAAGACGAAGGGATCGCCGTTCTTCAGACGGACGACGATCCGATGCTGCCTGGCCTTTTCCGCGAGGAGCCGGTTGATCTCCTCCTGCTTCAGGGTGTGGTACTTCGGAGATTTTCCGACGCAGATCAGTTCCGCCTCTTTCCTTGCCAGGGAGAGAAGCTCCTGGCTCACCAAGAAATCGTAGACGATCGCATCGGCTTCTTGGATCAGTTTCAATCCCTTAACCGTGATCAGTTCAGGGTCTCCCGGGCCTGCTCCCACGAGATAGACCTTTCCAATGGGACCTACATTCATGTCGAACTCTCCCTCTTCTTCAGTTGATATCGCTTTCCTTTCGAAAGGCAACCTTCTTCTATCAGTCTCTTCAGGGTATTCCTGACCTCGACTGACCTCGCCGGAGAGACGCCACCGGTGGAGACTCCGATGGTCAGGCCTCTCTTTCGGAGGACGGCGGGAAGGATGAAGGTGGACTCCCCGGCCGAATCGCAGACGTTGACCGGAACCCCCAATCGCTTCGCCTCTCGTCCGATCCGGGCGTTTGCCTTTCTCGACGAGGTGGCCGCGAAGACGAGAAAGGCTCCTTCGATGAGACCGGGACGGTACTCTCCTTCGAGATACTCGATCCTTCTCCCCTTGGCCATCTTCGAGAGTCGATCGGTCAGCCTCGGGCTGATCACCTTGACCTTCGCCCCGCAATGGAGGAGGTTCCCGACCTTTCTTTCGGCTACTTTCCCACCGCCAAAGACGACGCACCTCTTTCCCCGGATGTCGAGGAGGACGGGATAATATCTCATCGGGCTTCCCCTTCTCCGATGCGGTAGCCCCGCGGGGTGATCATGTACTTGCCTTTGATATAGGTGGCCGAATTGCCGACGACGATCGTCGTCCCCATATCGATCCCCCTGAACGTAGAAAGAGACCTCAGGTGGGTGATCCTCACCCTCTCGCCCTTCCGTTTCGCATTTCGGACGACGCCCACCACCGTCTCCGGCGAGCGGTACCTCATCAGGATCTCCCAGGCCTTCTTGAAAGGCTCGCTCCGGGTTCGGCTCTTTGGGTTATAGAGGACGAGCACGAAGTCTCCCTGGCAGGCCGATTCGATCCTCTTCTCGATGAGCCGGAGATCCGTCAGCCGATCGCTCAGGGAGATGACGACGAAATCGTTCATCAAAGGTGCGCCGAGAAGGCTTGCGCAGGCGGAGGCCGAAGTGATTCCGGGGATGATCTCGATGGGAAGCCGCAGAATTTCTTCTTCCCTTAAGACCTCTAAGACCACACCTGCCATTCCGTAAATGCCCGGGTCGCCGCCGGAGACGAGACAGACCTTCTGGCCTGCGAGGGCCCTTTCGATGGCCAATCTCGCCCTTTCGACCTCCTGGGTCATGCCCGATGGGATGATCTCTTTTTCACCTCCGAGGTCCCCTTTAAGCATGTTGAGGACCAATTGGACGTAGCCTCGATAGCCCACCAGGACCTCGCAATCCCGGATCGCCTCGAAGGCTTCCGGAGTCAACCAACTCCACTGGCCAGGGCCGATCCCGACGATCTTTAGTTTTCCCGGGCGATGGCCACGCAGACCCTTCCCCGTTTGTGTTTGGGAACGAGGAGGCTCGTCCGTCTTCCCGCGATGAGGGCGCAAGGTTCGCACACTCCCTCCACTCCGATTTTTTCTTTGACGAGGCTGGACCTCCGGTAAGGTCCGCTAAACCTTTTTACGAGATCGGAGGAGATCGTCCTAAAGGGGATCCCGAGGCTCTGGCAGGCCTGCCTCAGACCTGGCTCCTCCCGCTTCAGATCGATCGAGACGACCCATCGGACCTCCTGCCTTGAACGGCCAGCTGCTCTGAGGGCCTCATCGATCGCATCGATGATCTCCTCTGAAGATGTCCCTTTTCGACAGCCCACGCCCACGATCAGGTCCTTCTTCGCCTCCGAGGCGGTCGTGATCACCGGCTCCGCACCCAGGATGGAGCCGACCTCGACCGCTAAGAGATTGGCCCCTCCCTCGTGTCCGGAGAGGGCGCTTATGGCGAACCTCCTCCCCTCGTCCACCACCACGACCGCAGGGTCCTCGTATTTGCTTTTGATGAACGGAGCGATGACCCTTATCACGATCCCCAACGCCATCACGAAGACGAGCCCTTCGTATTGATCGAAGATCTTCTCCACGGTCTTCCGAAGGGAGCCGGGCTTCGTGAGAAGGTAGACCTCGCTTCCGATGAGGGTTTCGCATAGCTCCTGGCCGATCCTTCTTCCCTCCGGCGTGATGGCGATGATGGCTATCTTCATAGGTCTGTCCTTTTTCGAAAACCGTGTTCGAAGGTCCCATCGTAAAGCTTCGATCTTCGATAACCCCTCCGGAAGACCTCTCCCACGAGGATGAGGGCCTGGCGTCGGATGCCCGCCTCCTTCACCCTCCCGGCGATGTCGGAAAGCGTTCCTTCGATCCTCCTCTCCTCGGGCCAGGAGGCCTTCTCGATCACGAGGGCCGGCGTCTCCTCTCCGTA
>JAOAHX010000037.1 GCA_026415035.1 Thermodesulfobacteriota bacterium
ATTGAGAGGATGGCCCTCCGGTTAAGAGAGAAGGAGGAGTGGTCCTATGGGTAAGCCCAAACTTCAGATCATCGCCCTCTTTCAAAACCTGGGAGACAAGCAGACCTACTTTGCCAGCTCCCCAGCCCCTCCTTTATCCGGTGCTCTTGTGGCTGGATTGACGCCCCCGATCGTCGAGGTGGAGCTCCTCCATGAGATGGTTCGGCCGATAGACTACAACACAGACGCAGACTTCATCGCCTTAAGTTTCATGGACTTCTGCGCTCCCCATGCCTATGAGGTTGCTGCAAAGTTCAGGAAGCGAGGGAAAATCGTCGTAGCGGGCGGGAGATATCCCTCTACCTTCCCCGGGGAAGTGATCCCTCATATGGATGCCGTCGTCGTTGGCGAAGCGGAGCGTATGTGGCCTCAAGTGGTTGAGGATATGGTCAAAGGGAAGCTGAAGAAGGTCTATGAGGCGCCCTTTGCCCCTTCGCTCGAGAACATCCCTCCTCCCCGTTACGACCTCGTCGAGCCGCAGTTCGCCGTCCCCATCGTGACCGAAGCGACTCGAGGCTGCAAATACAGGTGCAGTTTCTGCCAGCTCACCGTCAAACCCGCTCCCTTTCGATGCCGGCCGGTCGAGGATGTCATCCGAGATCTTCGGGCGTCAGAGAATCTCCCTTTCTATAAGCGGAAGATGGCGATGCTCCTCGATAACAATTTCGGGGCGGATATGGGTTATGCCAAAGAGCTCCTGAGGGAGATCGCCAAGCTGAAATTTTGGGGCATCGGAGTCCAATTCAGTTTCGATTGTCTCCAAGACGATGAGTTCGTCGAACTGCTCCACGAGGCGCGATGTGGGATGGCCTTCATTGGGTTGGAGTCGTTAAACGAACCCAGCCTCTCTGCCGTCCATAAGAAACAGAACAAAGTCCAGGAGTACCAAGAGCTCTTCCGGAAGCTTAAGGAGCGAGGAATTCTGACCTTCACCGGTTTGATGGTCGCCCTCGAGGAAGACACGCCCGAGTATTACAGGACCCTGCCCGAAAAACTGGACGAGATTGACCCAAGTGCCATTTTGACTTCGATTGCGATCCCTATTCCGGGGACGCCGTTTCACAAGCAGGTGGAAGAGGAAGGCCGAATATTCGACCGAGACCTTTCCCATTACGATGGGGACCACCTCGTTTTTAAACCCAAGCATGTTTCGCCGGAAGAGGTCTTCGAAGCCTACCGGAAAATCAACAGACATTTCTATTCCTGGAAGAATATCCTTAAACGCTGGTGGCGATTTATCAGAACGATGTCGCAAAGGGGAAACCATCTCTGGCGTCTGTTTCGCTCCCTGGTCCTCTCTTTTGCCTTCTTCAAGTTATCCACCTTCCAACGAGGTCATGCCCGGAAGAGGGTTTACCCGATCGTTTTTGAAAAAGGGGCGGCCTCTTTTCGGGAAAATTAAAGACCTCCCTTCCTGTGGGTTAAGCATTTCAAAACCGAATTGTTCCTTATTATGGGAAAGAGGAGAACATCAAGAAAGCCTTTTGTTGGCCCTAATCTTTCTGACCGCTGCTGTTTTATTTTGGGTCAATGTGGGGAGGACATGGAGGAATTTCAGGATTGGGTGAAAAAGGGGGACTCGTAAGCCGAGGGCGACCCCTTGAACGGAGTAGGAGAAGAGGGTTAAAATGGAGTCCATCAACCTTGTTCCGGACCGAAGATTGGCCTCCTCTGCCCTGATCCGTCGCATCCATGATCATATCGACGAGAACTTCACCGAACATCTCGAACGATGCAGGGCTTTCCTCCGGCAAAAGAGCGTCTCTGCGACGGGCGAGGGGATTCGAGAGACCGCCCGGATCGTCAGAGAATTTATCCGCGAGATCGGAGGTGAAGCGGAATTCCACGGGGACGAAGACTTCCCAATCGTCCTCGGCCGGGTGAATACCGGAAGTCCCCGCACCTTGATCATCTATGGCATGTACGATGTCCAGCCGGCCGAGGAGGAAAAATGGACCTCCCCTCCTTTTGGCGCCGAAATTAAAACCCTACCCAATCTCGGACCCTGCGTCATCGCCCGGGGAGCGGTCAATTCGAAAGGGGCCCTTGCCGGGCTTTTCAATGCCCTCAAGAGTATCGTGGAATCGGATCGCCTCCCACTCAACCTCCTCTTCACCATCGAGGGAGAGGAGGAGATCGGAAGCCCCCACTTCGAGCCCTTCATTCGAGAACATCGGAACGAACTCAAGGGAATCGGGGCCGTAGACTTCGACTTCAACGAGGATTCGAACCGAAAGGTCTCCCTCCACCTCGGCCTCAAGGGAATTGTCTACCTCGATCTCATCTGCAGAGGGGGAAAGAAAGGGGGACCCACCGAATCGATTCACGGCTCGGTCAGCGCTTGGATCGCCTCTCCGGTCTGGCGGCTCGTCCACGCTTTGGCTACCCTCGTGGACGATTCCGAGAGGATTACCATCGAAGGGTTTTATGAGAACGTCGCCCCTCTCACCGCCACAGATCTCGATCTTTTAAAGAGACTGGCAGAGTCCTTCGACGAAAGGGCCTTTCTAAGGGAGATGAAGGCCCTCTCGTTCAAATATCGGTTGAAGGGGGTGGACCTTCTCCGGAAAGGACTCTTCGACCCCATCATCAATATCGACGGGATTCATGCGGGGTATTATGGGAAAGGGACGAAGACCGTCCTCCCCAGGTCGGCGGTAGCCAAACTCGATATCCGATTTGGCCCGAACATGGAGCCCGAAGAGGTGATCGAAAAATTCAAGAGACACCTGATCCAGAAAGGCTTTGACGATATCGACGTCATCGTCCGGGACAACTACACCTGGTCCAAGACGGACTTCCACGAAACACTGGTGCAGAAGTTCATCGCCACTTACAAGGCCTTCGGCCGCGACCCCGAGATCTGGCCCATGGCGACCTGGGCTGCACCTTACTTCGTCTTTTCAAGAATCCTCCGCATCCCTGTCGTCTCGGGTGGTCTGGGCCATGGGGGTCGTCAGCACAGTTCGGATGAATATATGACCATCGAAGGCCTGCGGGACTTCGAGAAGTTTGTGGCCACCTTTCTTTATCAACTCTCCGAATAAAAGAGGCCAGGGCCATCTGCCCCCCCATCATCCTATTCAGCCATCCCCCTTTGGCCTTTGGCCCCGTAACCCTTCTTCGAACCGATCCGGCTTCCTTGTGACTTTCCGGTCTTCTTCAGGTCCCCATAAAATCCCAGGGATCCTCTCCGAAGAATATTTGGCAATCTTTGAAAGGACCGTCCTAAAACTCCAATCCCGGCTGAGTCAGAAAGGGAAAGTCCTGTGGGTCCCCAATACCCGCCCACTCATAAAAGAGCGATCGATTCCTTGAATCGGACAGACGTTACGGATAAAATTTCTCCCTGACGGAAGAGGACCCGAAGGTGAGGAGGGACCCTGCGCCGGTATCGGATGGGATCGCGAAAGATCCTTAAAAAAAACTCCGAGGGGATTTGTCAAAGGACGAGGCCAAGAGAGAGCCCGATCGATATCGTCCCAATTCGCCTTCGCTGTCCGAAGGATGACGGGGATCGCCCAAAAGCAGAGACCGGCCCGGATGGGCCGCCGTTTGTGAAGACCGTTGAAGAAGCGGGAGGAATCCGATCCAAAGGGAGCATAAGAGGGAAAGTAGGCCGGAAAGAGCGGATCAACCTCCCTGCGTGAAAGGAGGAATTGGACCGATGGCCCTTCCGAGAATCGACCCAACGAAGACCCTGGCCTGGAGACGGCTCAAGGAGCACTACTCCACCATGAAGAAATGTCGCATGGAGGACCTCTTCAGAAGGCAGCCCGATCGGTTCGACGCCTTCTCCCTTCGATTCGAAGACATGCTGGTCGATTACTCCAAAAATATCCTCACCCGGAAGACCCTTCGCCTCTTGATCGATCTTGCCGAAGCCTGCAGGCTCAAAGAGGCGATCGAGCAGATGTTCTCCGGAGAGAAGATCAACGAAACCGAAAACCGGGCGGTCCTGCACGTCGCCCTGAGGAACCGCTCCGCCCAACCCTTCTTCACAGACGGCGTGGATGTCATGCCCGAGGTCAACGCCGTCCTAAAACAGATGGAGAGAGTCTCAAATAGGGTCTCTTCTGGCCAGTGGAGGGGCTATACGGGAAAACCGATCCAGGACATCGTCCACATTGGGATAGGCGGTTCTGATCTTGGCCCGCAGATGGTCACGGAGGCCCTAAAACCTTATTGGAATCCTCGCCTTCGCCCCCATTTTGTCTCCAACGTGGACGGGGCCCAGATCGGAGAGACGCTCAAAAAGGTCGCCCCGGAGACCACCCTCTTCCTCGTGGCTTCCAAAACCTTCACCACCCAGGAGACCATGACCAATGCCATGACGGCAAAGCGATGGTTTCTCGATCGGGCCCGAAACGTCTCTTTCCTCAAAAACCACTTCATCGCCATCTCCTCCAACGAGGAGGAGATGAACCGGTTCGGCATTCCTCCTGAAAACAGGTTCAAATTCTGGGATTGGGTGGGAGGGCGGTATTCCGTCTGGTCTTCGGTCGGGTTGTCCATCGCCTGCATGATCGGATTCCAAGGCTTCACCGATTTCTTGGAGGGGGCCCATGCCATGGACCTCCACTTCAGAGGATCACCCTTCGAAGCGAACCTTCCGGTCCTGCTCGCCTTGATCGGGATCTGGTATATCAATTTCTTCGGGGCCCACACCCTCGCGATCCTTCCCTATGCCCAGAACCTCCATCGGCTTCCCGCCTACCTGGAGCAGTTGGACATGGAGAGCAACGGAAAATCGGTCAATCGAAAGGGCCGGCTCATCCGTTATTCGACCGGCCCCATTGTCTGGGGAGAACCCGGGACCAACGGACAACATGCCTTTTTCCAGCTCCTTCACCAGGGAACGAAGTTGATCCCCTGCGATTTCATCGCGGCCGCCAACAGCCCCTACCCCTTCGAGGATCACCATGAAATTCTCCTGTCCCACTTTTTCGCGCAGACCGAAGCCTTGATGAAGGGGAGGACCGAGCGTGAAATCCTCAGGACCTGCAAGGAGATGGGCTTGAGCCCTGAAGCGATCCGAAGGGTAACGCCCCACCGCGTCACCCGAGGCAACCAGCCCACCAACACCATCCTTTTGAAAAAGATCACGCCAAGGAGCCTTGGAAGCCTGATCGCCATGTATGAACACAAGATTTTTGTTCAAGGCATCCTCTGGAACATCTATAGTTTCGACCAATGGGGAGTGGAGCTCGGAAAACAGCTGGCCCAAAAGATCCTAATCGAGCTGAGGCATCCGGGGGAGATCTCTTCCCATGACCCTTCGACGAACGGGCTCATCAATGCCTACAAAAAGATGAAGAGGGAGGAGACCCCCTCCGACGGGAGGGAGACATGAGACAAAAAATGAAAAAGGTTCCCTTCCCCTCCGCTTTTGAAGATGCGAAGGCGGCGGAATTATATGTCCCCTCTCCGCAAACGCTTTCGCCTTCTTACCGGCTGGCCTACGCCGATCAGGAGTTTTTGCTGAGGGACGAGCTCCGTCCGGTTCGCCTCCAGCTCGAGTTGCTCAAGCCCGAACTCATCTTGAGAGATCACGGGATTGAACATACGATCGTCATCTTCGGAGGCGCCCGTGTGGTCGACAGGGAGACCGCAAGGGCCTCCCTCGCTTCGATCGAGGCGGAGGTGAGAAAGGACCCAACCAATGAGTCCCTCCTTCGAAAGGCGAGAATCGCCCGAAGCCTCTATGAAAAATCCAGATACTACGAGGAGGCCCGAAAGCTGGCCTTTCTGATTTCGAAACACCGGGAACACCCCAACCGACCCAGGCTGGTGGTCATCACCGGGGGAGGACCCGGCATCATGGAGGCCGCCAATCGGGGGGCCCATGAAGCCGGAGCCGAAAGCATCGGCCTCAATATCGTCCTGCCCTTCGAACAGAAACCGAATCCCTATATCACCCCTGAACTCTGCTTCCAGTTTCATTACTTTGCCATTCGCAAGATGCACTTTCTCCTTCGCGCCCGCGCCTTGGTGATCTTCCCGGGTGGATATGGGACGCTGGACGAACTCTTTGAGACGCTGACGTTGATCCAGACGAAGAAGATCAAACCCATCCCGGTCCTGATGTTCGGCCGGGAGTTCTGGAACCGGGTCATCCATTTCGAGGCCCTTGTGGAGGAAGGGACGATCTCACCGGAGGATATCCAGCTCTTCCAGTATGTCGAGACGGCCGAGGAGGCATGGGAGATCCTTTCGAAAATCGACGATCTTTTATAAAAGGCCCCTAAGGGATACCCCTGCCTTTCGGGTGACGAAAAGGGGAGGAAAGGAACTCCTGCCCGGGATTTTCGTCTTTTCTCTCAACCCCTTAGGGCCGATGGAGGGCCCGATCCACCAATCACCCTCTTGTAGACATTCCTCCGGAAATATTGTAGAAAATAGTTTAGGGGGCTTCCCAGGAGACTTATGGGCTTTCCGAAATACAGACCGAGGAGGTTCAGGAGAGACGAGCTCTTTCGGGAGATGGTCCGGGAGACGCACCTGAGGCCCGACGATTTCGTCCTTCCCCTCTTTGTCCGGCCGGGAAAAGGGATAAGAAATCCGATCGACGCCATGCCCGGACATTTTCAGCTCTCGATCGATCTTCTGGTGAAGGAGGTGAAGGAGGCGAAATCCCTCGGCCTTCTCGGCGTCATCCTCTTCGGAATTCCCGAAAGGAAGGACGACCGGGGATCGGAGGCCTATGCCAAGGATGGGATCATCCAACGGGCGGTGAGACAGATCAAGGAGAAGGTCGATGGCATCCTCGTGCTCACCGATGTCTGCCTCTGTGAATACACCAGCCACGGCCATTGTGGGCTGGTCCAAGAGGGGAAGATCTTAAACGACGAGACCCTCGAACTGCTCAGTGCCCAAGCCGTCTCCCATGCCGAAGCGGGCGCAGATATGGTCGCCCCCTCCGACATGATGGACGGAAGGGTGGGAGCGATTCGAAAGGCCCTCGACGAGAACGGGTTTCAAGACCTCCCCATCCTCTCCTATGCCGCCAAGTACGCCTCCAGTTTTTACGGACCCTTCCGGGTGGCCGCGGAATCGAAACCCCAGTTTGGCGACCGAAAATCGTATCAAATGGATCCTGCCAACGCCGAGGAAGCCTTGAGAGAGGTTCGCCTGGATCTTGAAGAAGGCGCGGATATGGTCATGGTCAAACCCGCCCTTCCCTATCTCGACATCATCCATCGGGTGAAGCAGACCTTCAACATCCCGGTAGCGGCATACAACGTGAGCGGCGAGTTCTCCATGATCAAGGCCGCTTCGAAGTTGGGTTGGATCGACGGTGAGCAGGTCATGATGGAATCCCTTACGGCCATCAAACGAGCGGGGGCGGATGTGATCCTCACTTATTTTGCGAAGGAAGCTGCCCTAAAACTCGGGAGGGGGAAATCGTAAGTGGCAAGGTGTTAAAAAAATCGATAGGGGGACCGCCGATGCCCAAACCTCCTGACCTCGCCGATTCCCATCCAAAACCTCCCTCTTCGCTCCATGGCACACCTCTCGAAGCACCCGAGTTGCGGATGGTTGCCTGGGAGCTCATCCGGAGCTGCAATCTCGCCTGCGTCCATTGCCGCGCCTCTTCCGAACGGGGTCCCTATCCGGGCGAGCTCGGCACCGAGGAATGCCTCCGGGTGATGGACGAGATGGCCACCCTCGGTAAGCCCGTCATCATCCTCACCGGCGGAGAACCCCTGATGCGGCCCGACATCTTCGACCTTGCCCGGTATGGAACAGCAAAGGGGTTTCGGATGGTGATGGCCACCAATGGGACGCTGATCACCGAGGAGAACGTCGAAGCGATGAAGGCCTCTGGGATCCAACGGATCAGCATCAGCCTCGATGGCCATGATGCCGAAACCCACGATGCCTTCCGGAAGGTGAAAGGCGCTTTCGAGGGCTCGCTCCGGGGCATCGAGATTGCGAAGAGGCACGGCCTTCCGTTTCAAATCAACACGACGGTCACGCGGGCCAATCTTCACCTGATCGAAAAGATCCTTCGCCTGGCCATCGACCTCGGGGCCGTCGCCCATCACATCTTCCTCCTCGTCCCCACGGGAAGGGCGAGGGAACTCCAGGACCAGGAGATCTCTGCCCAGGACTATGAACAGACCCTCCACTGGTTTTACGAGCAGAACGGCCAGGTCCCTCTCCAGCTCAAGGCGACCTGCGCCCCCCATTACTACCGAATCCTTCGGCAGAGGGCCAAAGCAGAAGGAAGGAAGCCCTCCTTTCAGACCCACGGGCTCGATGCCCTGACCCGGGGCTGCCTGGGAGGCATCTCCTTCTGTTTCATCTCCCATACGGGTCAGGTTCAGCCCTGCGGCTATCTCGAACTCGACTGCGGAAACGTCCGAAAACAATCCTTTCGCGAGATCTGGGAGCGGTCCCCCATTTTCCGGACGCTCCGGAACTACGACGCCTACGGAGGCAAATGCGGCCGTTGTGAATTCCGAAAGGTCTGCGGGGGATGCCGGGCACGGGCCCACGAGCTCTCCGGAGACTACATGGCGGAGGAACCCTACTGCATCTATGAACCGCCCCTCGGGGGTATTTCGCGGGTCACCGCCCGGACCAGTTGATCACCAGGAGATGAGACCCATTTTCAAGTCTTTCTTCCGTTTTCGGGTCAGCCTCACCGTCAAGTTCTTGATGGCGATGGTCACCCTGGTCCTCATCACCTCTGGCGCCTTCGGATGGTTTCTTCTGGGCCGGGAAGTCTCGGAATTCGAGGGGAAGTTAGACCCCCGGGCCTTCGAAGAGCGATTCGGTCAATTAAAGAGGGATATCCTCTTCGTCACGCTGGGCGTCATGGGGATCGGCTTCCTCCTCACCCTCATCTTCACCCGTCTTCTTCTGAGGCCGATCGAACTGCTGGCCTCTGCCACCGAGAAGATCGCGGAAGGCAACCTCTCCCAGATGGTGCCCGTCCGGGCCAGGGACGAGATCGGAGACCTGGCCCGGGCCTTCAATCAGATGATCCTTCAATTGAAGGAATCGAGGGAAGACCTCGAAAAGAAGGTGGAGGAACGAACCCGACAGCTGGAGGATAACATCAAAGAGCTGAACAATGCCCGGACCGTCACCTTGAGGATGCTCGAAAACCTACAGACGGCCAAGGTCGAACTGGAGCGGGTCAATCGGGAGCTGAAGGAGGCCGATGAGGCCCGGATGAAGTTCATCGGAATGGCCTCTCATGAGCTTAAAACGCCTCTCACCGCCATCAAGGCCAACATCGATTTCCTGCTTTCGGAAAAAGGGGGAAAGGTGCCGGAGGAGCTGAAATCCCATCTGCTCACCATCCAGAGGAATACGAACCGCATTCAACGAACCATCGACCACCTGCTCGATTTCATCCGCCTCAAATCGGATCGCCTCCCTCTGCATCGGGAGCCTATCCGTCTTGCCGAGGTGGTGGGAGGGTACCTCAATGAGGTGAAGCCCGTGGAGAAACGCCTCGAGATCACCCTCGACATCCCGAAAGACCTTCGCGTCTATGCCGACCCGGACCGGCTTCACGACATCTTCATCAATCTCCTCTCCAATGCCTTCAAATTCACGCCGGAGGGGGGGAAGATCTCCATCTCCGCCCGGCAGAAGAATGGGGAGACCCTCCATGCCATCCAGGACACAGGGATTGGCATCGCCGAGGACAAACTCCAAAAAATCTTCGAGGAATTCTATCAGGCCGAGGGCGGCAAGTACGGCGGGGCTGGCCTGGGCCTCTCCATCGCCAAACGGGTGATCGAAGAACACGGAGGAAAGATCTGGGTGGAATCCTCCCCTGGAAAGGGATCCACGTTCTATTTTACCCTTCCCACGTTTAAGGAGATCGATGATGGGCAGTGCCTCCCCAAAGAATAGGGTGAAGGGAAAGGTGCTGATCGTGGATGACTCGCCCGACACCCTCGAGATTATCCAGAAATTACTTCGGTATGAAGGATACGAGGTCCTCACGGCTGCCACCGGCGAGGAGGGGGTGCGGAGGGCAGCCGAGGAAAATCCAGAAGTGATCTTGATGGATATCAACCTTCCCGACATCGACGGGGTCGAAGCCCTGAGGAAGATCAAGCACCAGAATCCCATTCAGTGTGTCATCATGCTGACCGCCTATGCGACGCTGGACAATGCCATCCAGGCCTTAAAAGAGGGGGCGAGCGACTTTGTCAAGAAGCCCTTCGAGAATGAGCACCTCATCCACATCGTCAACCAGACCCTCGAGAAGTATCGCACCCTGAAGGAGAAAGAGAGGTTGGAGGAGGAGGTCCGGAGGCTCTCCATCACCGACGACCTGACCGGACTTTACAACCATCGCCACTTCTTCAAGACCCTGGAGTCTGAGATTGTCCGAAGCGCACGGCAGAAGACCTCCCTCTCGCTCCTCATGTTCGATCTGGACAATTTCAAGCGCTATAACGATCTCCGCGGACACCTCGAGGGAGACAAGGTGCTCAAAAAGATCGGGGAGATCGTCCGGCATTCCATTCGGAGCAACGTCGATTCCGGATATCGCTACGGAGGAGACGAATTTGCCGTTCTCCTGATCGGGGCCACCCGGGATCAGGCCCTCCAGATCGCGGAGCGCATCCGCCAGTCGATCCAGGAGGCCGGGTTCGATCAGATCACGGTGAGCATGGGGCTTTCAGAATTCCAAGAGCAATTTGACCTCGAAAGGTTCGTCAAGGCGGCTGACGAAGCCATGTATGTCGCCAAACACGGTGGAGGCAATCGAATCCATACGAGCAGTCCTTAATTTCTGATGGAAAAATCCCTTCGCCCCCGACTTTTTCTCATCGACGGCTCCTCCTATCTCTACCGGGCCTTCTATGCCATCCGCCATCTCTCCAATTCGAAGGGGCTTCCGACCAATGCCATCTATGGCTTTACCCAGATGCTCCTCAAGGTGCTCAAAGAGCACCGGCCAGACTATCTGGCCATCGTCTTTGATTCGAAGGCCCCGACCTTCCGAAGCGAGGTCTTCAAGGAGTATAAGGCCAATCGGCCGGCCATGCCCGAGGGGCTGATCCCCCAGATCCCCTACATCAAGAAGATCATCGAGGGGTATCGCATCGCCACCCTGGAACAGGAGGGCTATGAGGCGGACGATCTCATCGGGACCGTGGCCAAAGGCTTTGAATCGGAGGTCGATGTCGTCATCATCACCGGAGACAAGGACATCCTCCAGCTCGTCAACGATCGCATTCAGGTCTACGACACGATGAAGGAAAGGCGCTTCGGCGTGGCGGAGGTCAAGGAGCGTTTCGGCGTCTCGCCCGAACAGGTGGTGGACGTGATGGGCCTGGCCGGAGATGCCATCGACAACATCCCGGGTGTCCCTGGCATCGGAGAGAAGACAGCGGTGGAACTCATCAGGGCCTTTGGGTCGATCGATCATCTCCTCGGGCATCTGGATCAGATCCCACAGAAAAAGTTGAGGGAGAAGCTTCAGCAACACGCCGCCTTGGCCCGCTTGAGCCGTACCCTGGCGACCATCCGCACCGATGTCCCCCTCGCCTGCCGGATAGAAGACTTCGCCCTCTCCCCCCCGGACCTGAAGAGCCTGAGGGAGCTCTTCAAAGAGCTGGAGTTCCATAAATTCCTCAAGGAGCTTCCTTCGGAAGAACCCCAAGCAAAAGAGGGCCGCGATTACCGTCTGGTCACGGATCGGGATCAGTTTCTTGCGTTATTGAAGGCCTTGAGGGAGTCGGGGTGTTTCGCCATCGACCTCGAAACGACCTCCCCCCATCCGATGTGGGCGAGACCCGTGGGAATCAGCTTCTCCCCTGCGGCCGGGCAGGCCTACTATCTCCCGGTCGGTCACCAGGAGGGAAAACAACTCCCTTATCCACAGGTGATCCAGGATCTGAAGCCCCTTTTGGAAGACGAGACGATTAGGAAGGTGGGCCAGAACATCAAATACGACTGGGTCGTCCTGAAGCACCAAGGCATCGAGCTCCGGGGGGTCAGCTTCGATACGATGATCGCCTCCTACCTCCTCAACCCGACGAAACATAATCACAACCTCTCCGAGATCGCCCGGGAGTATCTGGATCGATCGATGACCGAGTACAAGGAGGTCACCGGAGGCAAGGCCATAACCTTCGACCAGGTCGATCTCGAGAGGGCGAAGGATTATAGCTGTGAGGATGCCGAGGTCACCTTTCAGCTCTTTCATCTCCTTTTGCCGAAACTGCGAGAGGCGGGGGTGGATGACCTCTTCGAGAAGGTGGAGATGCCTTTGAGCATCGTCCTGGCCAAGATGGAGATGAACGGGGTGAAGATCGATGTGGAGCTCCTGAAGGCCTATTCGAAAGAGATCGAGGCCCAGCTCCAGACCAGGATGGAGAAGATTTACCATCTCGCCGGAGAGGTCTTCAACATCAACTCCTCCCAACAATTG
Source organism: Thermodesulfobacteriota bacterium (assembly GCA_026415035.1). Lineage (NCBI taxonomy): Bacteria > Pseudomonadati > Thermodesulfobacteriota > Thermodesulfobacteriota bacterium. Next base: position 12,452 of record JAOAHX010000037.1, read on the forward strand.
GGGAAGATCCTCTTCGAAAAATTGAAACTGCCGGTGGTGAAGAAGACCAAAACCGGCTATTCGACCGACGTCGAGGTGCTCGAAAAGCTCGCCCTCCACCACGACCTCCCTCTCGAAATCTTGGGCTATCGGAATCTCTCCAAACTGAAATCGACCTACATCGATGCCCTGCCCAGGCTGGTCCACCCCGAGACGGGCCGGATCCATACCTCTTATAATCAGACGGTCACCGCCACAGGCCGGCTCTCCTCCAGCGATCCGAACCTTCAGAACATTCCCATCCGGACCGATGAGGGAAACCGGATCCGCCAGGCCTTCATCCCGGAGGAAGGCTCTCTCCTCGTCTCGGCGGATTATTCCCAGATCGAGTTGCGACTGCTGGCCCACTTCTCGGAGGACGGAAGATTGGTCGAGGCCTTCCGGAACGACGAGGACATCCATCGCCGGACCGCCGCTGAAATCTTCGGGGTCCCCATGGAAGAGGTCACCCCCTCGATGCGAAGGGAGGCCAAGGTGATCAACTTCGGGATCATCTACGGGATGAGCGCCTACGGACTCTCCCAGCAATTGGGGACGGAGCCCAAGGTCGCCCAGGCCTACATCGACGAATATTTCAAGAAATATGCCGGGGTCCAGACCTATATTCAGAGGAGTTTGGAGGAGGCCCGCAAGAGAGGCTATGTGACGACCCTCTTCAACCGCCGTCGGTTTTTGCCGGAGATCCACTCCCCAACGGTGGCCATTCGGCAGGCCTCCGAGAGGATGGCGATCAATACCCCCCTCCAGGGGACCGCAGCCGACATCATCAAGGTGGCCATGATCCGGATCCAGAACCGGATCGAGGAGCTTCGCCTGGCGGCCCGGATGATCATGCAGGTCCACGACGAACTGGTCTTCGAGGTCCCCGAAGAAGAGGTCGAGGCGATCCTCCCCCTGATTCGAAAGGAGATGGAGGCGGTGGTGGAGTTGAAGGTTCCGTTGAAAGTCTCTCTCAGCACGGGCAGAAACTGGGCTGAGGCCCATTGAACCCTGAGGTAAGGAGTCATAACTACCCTTTTCCGATCCAGAAAGGGGGTCCTATGAACAGGGGATTTCTTCTAAGCCTCTTGATCCTGGTCGCCTCGTCCGGGAGGATAGCGGCCCAGGATCTTTACCGCTGGGTGGATGAAAAGGGGGTGGTTCATTTCACCGACGACCTCACCCGAGTGCCGGAGCGATTTCGAACCTCATTGGAGAAGAAAGGCCCCCTCGAAAAACCCGCCCCCTCCCCGAAACTCTCACCGGATCCTCAGCCAGAGAAGCAACCCCTTCCTCCCGCGCCGGAGAAAAGAGATCTCTTTGGAAGGGATGAGGCCTGGTGGAGGGCGAAGGTGAGGGAATGGGAAGATAAACTTCAGAAGGCTCGGGAGAACGTAGAGCGGCTCCAGGCCGAAATCAGACAGAAGGAGAAAGAGCTGGCTGAGGTCAGGCTCAAACCTGACAAGTTCAAAAAGAAGACAAAGAAAGTGGAATCCGAGATCAAGACCTTACAGGCCGAAGCCAAGTCCTGGGAGGACCAGGTGAATGAGGCCCAGGAGATGCTCGAGAAGGTCCTCCCGAAAGAAGCGGCCGATTCCCGGGCCGATCCCGAATGGCTCAAACCCAAAGAGGCCGGGAAACCTTAACCGATTACCCCCTCCTAAAAGCCCACCCACCCTGGTTCTTCCCAGAAAAAGGCCCGGACCAAGCAGGTCTTGACAAAAGACGGAGGATTCCTTAAAATGAAGGTATACCATAGGGGGGTATAGTATATGGGAGATCCCAGACCGAAAAAAGAAATCTTGATGAGGCTGAAGAGGATCGAGGGGCAGATCCGGGGCATCCAGAGAATGGTGGAGGCGGGGGCGGCCTGCCCGGACATCCTGACCCAGGTGGCCGCCGCCACCGCGGCCCTCAAAAAGGTGGGGTCGACCATCGTCCGGACCTATATGGAGGAATGCCTCGAAGAGAGCCGAAAGGAGCCGGTTCCGAAACATCGGGAGGCGCTGAAAGAATTCGAAACGGCCATCTCAAGGTATCTCGATTATGCGTGACGGGGAGACAGAAGGCCTCCTTCCCGCCGAGGGATTTGAAGGCCCTATCAGAGGAGAAAAGGTATGGATGAGAAAAAAGGATTGACCAGGAGGAATTTTCTTAAGAAGGGAGCCCTGCTGACGGCTGTGGGAGCGGCCTCGGCCGCGGGGGTGCCCCAGCCAGCCAACGCCAAAGCAGGAACCTATGCGACGATGATCGATCTGACCCGCTGCGACGGGTGCAAGAGTGAACCGATCCCCAGATGCGTGGAGGCATGTCGCCGGGAGAACGAAAGAAAATTCCCTGAGCCCAAGGGGCCGATCAAAGACCTCTGGCCCCAGAAGACCCATGACGACTGGTCGAAGAGGAGAGACGTGACCGACCAGCTCACTCCCTACAACTGGACGACGGTCCAGAAGGTCGCGATCGAGGGCGAGGAGATCTTTCTCCCCAGGCGTTGCATGCACTGCGACAATCCCCCCTGTGCCAATCTCTGCCCTTTCGGGGCGTTGAATAAATATCCGGATGGGTCGGTCGTGATCGACCCCGGCCTCTGCATGGGAGGGGCAAAGTGCAAGGCGGTCTGCCCGTGGCAGATCCCCCAGCGACAGAGCGGCGTTGGGCTCTACCTCAAACTCCAGCCCATGCCGGCGGGGGGCGGCGTCATGTATAAATGCGACCTCTGCCACGACCGGATTCAAACGGGCCGGATGCCAGCCTGCGTGGAGGCCTGCGAAAAGAGGCTGGGAGAGAAGAAACCCCTTCATTTCGGAAGGAGGGAGACGATTCTGAAAATGGCCCACGAGCGGGCCAGGGAGGTCAACGGCTTCATCTACGGAGAGAAGGAGAATGGGGGAACCGCCACCCTCTATGTGAGCAGGGTCCCCTTCGAGAAGATCGACGCGGCATTGAAAGGGGCGAAGTCCAAACTCCACATGGGAAAAGTCCTCAATCCGCTTCGCGAGGTCAATGGATGGGCCATGGGTTTTTGGATCGCACCCCTGCTCAGCGGCTTGGCAGCCCTCGGTCTGGCGATTTACCACCAGCGGGGGGAGAAGGAGGAGAAATGAGGGAAAGAATCATCGAGGAGAAAGCGATCGTCCTTCGGCACAGTCCCGTGGAGCTGATCGAACACTGGGTGCTTGCCGTCTCCGGTTTTCTGCTCATCTTTTCAGGTTTCGGGGAGCTTCCCATGTATAAGAGATTCATGGTGACGGAGATCCCCGGACTGGGGTGGGCAGGGGATTTCTTCATCCATCTAAAGATCCACTATCTCTCGGCCATCGTCTTCGTCTCGGTCATGGTCTTCCATGCCATCTATCACGGATGGTTAGGACACCGAGGGCTAATTCCGAGAAGGGGGGATTTCAGAGCCTCCCTTCAAACCATCCTCAGCATGCTCGGCCGGGGCAGGGAGCCGGAGTTCGACAAGTATCTTCCCGAGCAGCGCCTCGCCTACGCCTATCTGGCAGGGATCAGCCTCATTCTGGTGGTCACCGGGATCATCAAGGTAGTGAAAAATCTGCCCGAAGTCTACCTCCCCCCGGAGGTCGTCACAGCCGCAACCCTCACCCATACCTTCGCGACCATCTTCTTCCTTTTCGGGATAATCGCCCATTTGGCCGCCCAGATCTTCAAGGTGAACCGGCCTCTAACCAAATCGATCTTCACCGGGACGGTCGACCTTCAGTATGCAAAGAGCCGACACCCGGTCTGGTATGAGGCATTGATGGCCCACGTTCGGCAGAGTGGAAGGGAGGTAGCAACCGAAGGGGAGGAAACCACCGGCCAAGGAATGGGCCATCGGGAATCTTCGGACAGCCAGGGGGCAAAACAAGAGCCAGGACCAGAACCCACGGAGGTTCGGGAGGAGGAGACCCTGACCACCTTGAAGGTGAAAGGGATGAGCTGCGAGCATTGCGTCAGGTCGGTGACCCAGGCGTTGGAAAGGCTGGATGGCCTTCGAA
>JAOAHX010000038.1 GCA_026415035.1 Thermodesulfobacteriota bacterium
TATTCGGGGATATTGCAATGGAGACCTGGGTAGCGGCTTTAAAGGTTTTTATATACGGTTTTGCAGGGGTTTTCTGCGGGCTTTTCCTCTTGATGCTGGCAATCAATCTGAGTGCCTTTGCGGTAAAAATGTTCTTTAAACGAGGGGGGACATGATCGACATCTCCATCTCAACGATTCTCCTAAAAACAGGTTTTTTCCATCTCACCTTAGGGCACGTCATCATGTGGCTGATCGGCGGCCTCTTTATCTATTTGGCGATCCGAAAGGATTTTGAGCCCCTTCTCCTGCTGCCGATCGGTTTCAGTATTTTTGCCGTCAACTTTCCGCTCACCCCTCTCTTGGGGCAAGGTGAATTGATTCAGATCTTCTATCACTACGGGCTCGAATGGGATATCATCCCTTGTGTGATCTTTCTCGGCATCGGCGCATTGACCGATTTCGGTCCGATGATCGCCAACCCCAAAACCCTTCTTTTAGGAGCGGCGGCACAGTTCGGGGTCTACATGGCCTTTTTTGGAGCCCTCCTCTTTGGATTCGACCTAAAGGAGGCAGCCACAATCGGGATCATCGGGGGCGCCGACGGTCCTACCTGTATCTACCTCACCACCAAGCTCGCCCCCCATCTGATCGGTGCCAATGCCATTGCCGCCTATTCGTATATGGCCATGGTTCCCTTGATCCAACCGCCGATCATGAAACTCCTGACGACTCGGAGCGAAAGGAAGATCCGAATGAAACAGTTACGGCCTGTCTCCAAAGCGGAGAGGATCCTCTTTCCGATCATCGGTTTGATGATCATTCTGTTGATGGTCCCGGATGCGGCCCCTCTCATGGTGATGTTCTTTCTCGGAAACCTGTTCCGGGAATCGAGGGTGGTGGAGCGATTGCTCAAGACGTCTCAGAATGAACTCCTCAATATCGTGACGATCTTTTTAGGAATTGCGGTGGGCTCCACGATGGTGGCCGATCATTTTTTGAAACCCCAACCCATCTTCATCTTTTTCTTGGGCTTGGTCGCCTTTGCCTTCAGCACGGCCGGGGGGATCCTCTTTGCAAAGCTCATGAACCTCTTTCTCAAAGAGAAAATCAATCCCCTTATCGGTTCTGCGGGGGTCTCCGCCGTGCCCATGGCCGCAAGGGTCGCTCAGAAGATAGGCCAGGAAGAGGATCCCAAAAATTTTCTGTTGATGCATGCCATGGGGCCCAACATCGCAGGAGTGATCGGGACGGCGACCGCTGCAGGAATGTTTCTCACGATGTTAAAATGAAAGACAATGCTAAGACCCCATCAGTCTCCGCTGAAGTGTTTGGTCGGTCCCTCTTCAAAAGCCTCGAGGACATTGTTTAGGGCGGAGATCATCTTCGGAAACCCGATCGTGGTCAAACTTAAAAGGACCACATGGCGAATTTCTTCCGGGGAGATCCCCATGTGGATAGCCCTTCGGGTATGGGACTTGATGGCCCCTTGTGAGCCCATGCCGATGGCGATGCCCAACTTGACCAACCTCCGCGTTTTCTCGTCGAGCGGACCGGCCGCGTGGCATTGGCTTGCAAGGTTCTCAAATCCCTTCTCGATCTCTGGAAATTCCTTCTTAAATCGTTCGTAAGAAATAGGAAGATAATCCATACCAGAATTCCTCCTTTCTCTTTGATTGGCTTACAGGACGAAAGATTATCTTATCCGGCGGGCTATTGCAAGAATTTTATTCAGATCCCGAACTCGATTCAATCCCCCTCATCCTTTTTCCTGCTCTTTGGTCTTTCCCCCCTTGAATTAAATCTCCAAAATGATCCAGTCCAGTGGTTTCATCACGCCCCATCCACTTCTTTGAACCTTCATCACCCTTTAATCTCCTCCCTCCCATGGTTTTTCTTCTCCACCCTGGACATGAACCACCCACATCTCTAACCCCACCGAAGACCCCTCGAAGCCCCGATGGGTTTCATTCTACGTTTTTAACATCTTTCCCCTTAATAAGATGGCGATTTGCTATATCTTCTCAGGCAACCTCCCTTGGTTTTTTGTTTTTACCTTCGGTGGTCTTCGGGTTCCAAACTTTTTTAAACCTATGAGGGTATTTTTTAGTTGACCCTTGAATCTTTTTCGAGGTTTTGTATTTTGCAGGCAGAATTTTTGGCATCATTATTGCTTTCCTATTTAAAAAAATGAGAGGGAGCCCCAGATGGATTTATTTAATGTCGAACTGAGAGAGAGGCGGGAGAGCCCGAGAATCAACCTCGAAACAAAGGTTTCTTTCCGGACTTCACCTACAGCCCCCTACCTATTTGGATGGGTCCAGAACATCTCCAGGGGGGGGTTTAAATTAAAAGCGGATAACCCCTTGATAGAAGAGGATATTTTTAAGGCTGGGAGGGAGATCTATTTCGAAACGAGCGAAGACTTTTTCAAGCTGAAAGGAAAAGGAGAGATCATCTGGGCCTCCGAGAGGGAACGTGTGGCAGGGGTGAAGTTCGGAGAGCTCGATCAAAAAGGGAGGCATTTTCTTGAGAATTTTTTAAATTTGTTCTAATCAAAACCGATCTCCGAACCATAACTGAGCATTCAATGTCACCCTATGTAATTTTTTCATAACCCCAATCCCCACCTTCCAATTTTCACTTCCACCATCCCCTCTCGATAAGTTTTTGACTCGTGGGCTCCAAGTTTTATCTTTACCAAACCAAATAAAAGGTGTTAAACTATCCTGTGGACATATCACCTCCTATGAAAGCGGAAATTATCGCCATTGGTTCAGAACTTCTATTGGGTCAAATATTGGACACCAACACCCCCTGGATCGCCAAAAAGCTGGCGGAGTCGGGTATCGAGGTCGTCAAAGCTTCGGCGGTTGGAGACCAACTCTCCCATATTGTCAGGGCCATCCAGAGTTCGGTTGAAAGTTCCAATCTCGTCATCTCCACCGGCGGCCTCGGTCCCACAGAGGATGATCTAACCCGCGAGGCGGCCTCGATGGTTTTCAAACGACCTCTCCAATTCCAACCTCATCTGATGACCCAAATTGAAGACGTCTTCAAACGGAGGGGATTTAAGATGCCTGAGAATAATCGGAAGCAGGCCTATATCCCCGAAGGTAGCATTCCGATTGAGAACCCCAAAGGAACAGCGCCTGGATTCATCGTCGAGTATCCGAACGGAGCCTTTGTCTCGATTCCAGGCGTACCTTTGGAGATGGAATTTTTAATGGAGCATGCCATCCTTCCTTATGTGAGGAAGCGTTTTGGGTTGGGGAGGGAGATCATCCGCTATCGGGTCCTTCGCGCCTGTGGCCTCGGGGAAAGCGGGATCGCCCTTCAGATCAACGATCTAATGGAACAGGGAAGAAACCCATCGGTCGGCACCTTAGCCTCGGTGGGGGACATCAAAATCCGAATTACGGCCAGAGCCAACAACCCCGAAGAGGCAGAAAGCCTCATCTCAAAAACGGAGCAAGAGATTCGGAAGCGTCTTGGCATTTTAATCTATGGCACCGATGAGGAGACCCTTCAGGGGGTCGTGGCGAGAGAATTAGAGAGACGTGGGCTGACACTCGCCACTTTCGAAGGGTTCACGGGTGGCCTTCTCTCCCAAAAATTAGCCTCCACAGGAACATCCTCTTTTCTCCAGGGGACGGTCATCCCGCACATGGACAAAATCCCCGATCTCTCAAAACGGTGGCTTGGAGGAGCGGTCATCCCGTCGGATCCACCGGCCCTCGCCGAAAGACTCGCCCTATGGGCAAAAAATGAGGCCAACAGCCATTTAGGCCTGGTCGTGATCGGAAAGGTCTTAAAGGATCAGGGTGGGGGAGAATCCCTTTGGGAAACCCATTATGCCATTGCCTCTGCGGAGGAGGGATCGAAACAGACCTATACGATCGGGGGGGAAAGCTATATGGTTCAAGAAAGAGCGACAATCCTGGCCCTCGATCTCTTGAGGAAGTATCTGCGCCAATCGAGTTAAGCCTTTCTCTCCGTCGTGATCTTGGAAAAGAGGGGAGGAGGGAGAACATGGGGAAGCAACGAATTCGGTGTCCAAATTGCGGCTACGAAACCGAGCAATACCGGAATCCCCTTCCCACCGTCGATATTATCATCGAGATGGAGGGAGGGGGAATCGTTTTGATTCGGAGAAGAAACCCGCCTTACGGATGGGCCCTTCCCGGAGGATTCGTAGATTACGGAGAATCGCTCGAGGCAGCGGCGCGGCGGGAGGCCAAAGAGGAAACCAATTTAGAGGTCGAACTTAAGAGACAACTTCACACCTATTCAGACCCGAATCGAGATCCAAGACACCATAGTATTTCAACGGTTTATATAGCCAAAGCTAAAGGAAAACCTCAGGCCAAAGATGACGCGACCGAAGTTGGGATTTTTGATAGATCGAACCTTCCTAAAGAGATGGCCTTCGATCATCGATTGATTCTCGAAGATTATTTTAACCAAGCATCTTAAGGGCTTCCTCAATGCGGTTTAACCCTTCCCGTATCTCCTCCATGGAGGTCGCAAAAGAAAGACGTTCAAAGGGATCCGCCCCGAATTCGACACCGGGAACCACCGCAACCCTTGCGACTTCAAGGAAGTAATCGGCCAGATCGGTAGAATTGGATATCCTCTTATCGTGGTAAGACTTCCCATAATAAAAGGAGAAGTTCGGAAAGACATAGAAGGCCCCGATGGGTTTAAAACAGGAAACCCCAGGAAGTTGGTTTAGACGATCCACGATGTAGTTCCGCCTCTCCTCAAAGGCGGCGACCATCTTTTGAACCTCATCTTGCGGGCCTATCAACGCCTCCACCGATGCCTTTTGCGAGATGGAAGTCGGATTGGAGGTGCTCTGACTCTGGATGTTGCTCATCGCAGAGATGATCTCTTCAGGGCCAGCGGCATAGCCGATCCTCCAGCCCGTCATGGCATAAGTTTTAGCAACCCCGTGGACGATGATCGTCTTCTTTTTGATCTCTTCTCCAAGGGAGGCGATGCTCACAAATTTGAACCCGTCATAGACGATCTTCTCGTAGATCTCGTCCGAGATCACGAAGAAGGGGTGCGACAGGGCGACCTCCGCGATCTTTTCGAGGTCCTCCCTCGTGTAGGCCCCTCCGGTAGGATTGGATGGGCTGTTGAGGATGAGGGCCTTCGTCCGCGGGCTCAGGGTTTTCTTCAGGGCCTCTACGGTCAATTTAAAACCGTCCTCCTCTCGGGTCTCCACGATCACCGGGGTGGCCCCTGCTAATTCGACCATTGGAGGATAAGAGACCCAGTAAGGAGCAGGGACGATCACCTCGTCCCCCTCGTCGAAAAGGGCCTGGGCCAGATTGTAAAAGGAATGCTTCCCCCCACAGGAGACGAGGATCTCGGACCGCTTATAAGAGAGCCCGTTATCCCTTTTGAATTTGTTGATGATGGCATCCTTCAGTTCATCGATCCCGCCGACCGGAGTGTACTTTGTGAAACCCTCTTCGATCGCCTTGATCGCCGCGGCCTTGATATGCAGGGGGGTATCGAAGTCGGGTTCACCGGCACCAAAGCTGATGACGTGAATGCCCTGGGCCTGCATCGATTTCGCCTTCGCATTGATGGCGAGGGTAGGGGAGGGTTTTAAACGTCTTGCGCGATTAGACAGGACAGACATTGGGATACCTCCGGAGATGGATTCATGAACCAAACAGGAGATCCGAAATTCGCTTGATCCGTTCGACCCCTTTGATCTCATAGGGGAGGAGGGGAATCTCGATCAATTGAATCCGGGGAGCGTACTGATTTTTTAGGCTTTGGATGTAATGTTGCTGCATTTCCTTCCTGACTTTATGGAATTCACAATCTGCTTCTTGAATCACATAATTGACGATCAGATGATTTACCTTGAGCTGGTACTCATCAAAATCTCGTAGAATTCTCTCGGTTTGCTTCACCCCGAGGGCCTCTGGGATGGTCACGATGATGAACTCGGTTTTCTGGGTGTCCCGGATGAAACTGACGACCTTCTCGGCCAAATGCTCCCATCCGCTGATGATTTCCAACAAGGTCCGCTTGCCCCTTTTTAACTTAACACTTTCCTTTAACTTTTCAAAGTAACTATATAAATTCATATAGAATTTTGTTGCAGCCTCAAGATGTTTCAAAAAAATCTGAGGAAGGTGTAATAGCCTCAGCGTATGGCCTGCGGGTGCGGTATCCCAGACCACCAAGTCATATTGATCGCTCTCCACGAGCTCGAGAATATAATTTAACATATATTCCTCTTCAATCCCCGGTGCTCCCCCGATGTAATCCACGAAATCGTAGTCTACCGAGGCAAAGGAGGAAACCACTTCATAAATTTCGGGACCAAAACGCTCCTTCCATCTTTTTAAGACTACTTCGGAACTGATCTCAATCCCATAAAGATGGTCTGCCTTCGCAATGGCCCTTTCCTGATCGCCGATCTCCATCTCGAAAATGTCAGAAAGGGAGGGACTCGGATCGCTCGAGATGATCAGCGTCTTTTTGCCCTGGTGGGAAAAATGAAGGGCGATGGACGCCGCACAGGTGGATTTTCCAACCCCACCTTTCCCCCCGATCATGATTAACCTCTTGGATTCTCGGGAAAGGCGGGCTAAAGTTGATTCCATTCTCGGACTCCGGGTCTTTTGATTTTGTTGATTTTGCATTTTATAATAATGGTTAACACTGGTCAAGAGATTTCATGGAGGGGGTGCCGTGCCATCGGGGATGATCGAAATCGATCCGGAATTATGCAAGGACTGCAAACTTTGCATTTCGGTCTGCCCTCATCAGTTGATCGAAACCTCTGACCGGCTCAACCAGAAAGGGTATTATTTTGCGCAATTCATTGAAAAAAATATAAAAAAAGAAGGAAAGAAATGTACCGGATGTGGCCTGTGTGCTATTGTTTGCCCCGAAATTGCCATAGAGGTTTACCGTGCCTAAGGTCCTGATGCGTGGGAATCATGTGGTTGCTGAAGCGGCAGTCCGTGCAGGCTGCCGTTTCTACTTTGGCTACCCCATCACCCCCCAGAACGAAATTCCGGAATACATGTCTGAAAGGCTTGGAGCCATAGAAGGAGGGGTCTTCGTCCAGGCTGAGAGCGAAATTGCGTCGATCCATATGGTCATTGGAGCCAGTATGGCAGGGGGGAGGGTGATGACCTCCTCTTCAGGGCCTGGCATCAGCCTTAAACAGGAAGGGATATCTTTCTTGTGTGCCCTTGAGCTTCCGGCGGTGATTGTCAACATGACCCGGGGAGGTCCTGGGCTGGGCAATATCGCCCCCGCCCAATCGGACTATTTCCAAGCGACACGGGGAGGCGGGCACGGCGACTATCGAACCATTGTGCTTGCTCCCAATTCCTGCCAGGAGCTGGCCAACTTGACTTACGAAGCCTTCGATCTGGCGGACAAATATCGAATCCCGGTCATCATCTTGGGAGATGGCATGCTGGGTCAGATGATGGAACCTGTGGAACTCCCTTCAGAAATCCACCCCAAAAAGCTTCCGGCGAAAGACTGGACCATCACCGGTGCCAAAGGAAGACCCAGTCGCTTTATACGATCCCTGATCCTCGACCCTCTTAAAGAAGAAGAACACAATTGGAAACTGATGAGGAAATACGAAACCATCTCCAAACAGGAGGTGAGGTGGGAAACATTCTTTACCGACGACGCGAGGATGATCGTGGTGGCCTTCGGAATCGCGGCGAGGATCGCCAAGGGAGCGATCAAGCGACTCCGGGAAGAAGGGATGAAAGTCGGCCTGCTCAGGCCCATCTCCCTTTGGCCATTTCCGGTAGGCATCCTTCGAGAACTTTCGAAAAAGATAAAATATTTCTTTGTTTTTGAGATGAATATGGGTCAGATGGTTGAGGATGTGAGAATTGCCCTTGAGGGGGCTGGAGAGGTCCATTTTTACGGCCGCCCTGGTGGCGTGATTCCAACCCCTCTCGAAGTGTCAAGAGTCATCTCGAGTCAGTATTATCAAAAACGATTGGGATCGTAAAATCGGAAATCTATGAAGAAGGTTTTTAGCCGACCCAAATCGATTAAGCCGGCCTACTTCCATTATTGTCCTGGATGTGGACATAGCATCATCCATCGTCTCATCGGGGAAGTGATTGACGAAATGGACATCCAGGATAAAACCGTTGGGGTTCCTCCAGCGGGATGTGCCGTTTTGGCTTATCACTATTTCGACGTCGACATGGGAGAGGCCTCTCATGGGAGAGCGGCTGCCGTGGCGACAGGGCTGAAAAGGGCTTTGCCCGACCGGATCATCTTCACCTATCAGGGGGATGGCGATATGGCTGCGATCGGAACGGCCGAAGCCATTCACGCCGCGGCACGGGGAGAAAAATTCACGACGATCTTTGTTAACAACGGGGTCTATGGCATGACGGGAGGCCAGATGGCCCCGACCACCCTGATCGGCCAGACCACGACGACCTCCCAGAAGGGGAGGATTCATAACCGAGATGGCTTCCCTATCCATTTGAGCGAGATGTTGGCCTTGGCCCAAGGAAGCGCCTATATCGAAAGGACGGCGGTGAACACCCCCTCCAATATCTTGAAGACGAAGAGGGCCATCGCGAAGGCCTTTCGGGTCCAGATGGAGGGTTTGGGATTTTCTCTGGTCGAGGTCCTTGCCGCTTGCCCAACGAACTGGAAGATGACGCCCCTGCAGGCCGTCAAATGGATGGAGGATGTGATGATGAAACATTTCCCCCTTGGGGTCATCAAAGACATCACCGGAGAAAAGAAAGATGCTCGTTAAGATGATCTTTTCGGGTTTTGGCGGTCAGGGCGTCATCATGATGGGGTATCTCTTCGCCATGGCCGGGATGTACGACGAAAAGAACGTCACCTGTCTCCCTTCCTATGGGGCAGAAGTGAGGGGAGGCACGGCCAACTGCACGGTAGTCCTTTCTACGGAAGAGATCGCCTCCCCGGTGGCCTCCGAGCCGGATATCGCCGTGTTCATGAATCAACCCTCTCTGGTCCGGTTCCAGAATCAAATCCAATCCGGAGGGATGGTCTTTTTGAATTCAAGCCTGATCGAGACCAAACCCATTCGCGGGGATATCGAAATCTTCGAGGTCCCCCTAAACGAACTGGCCAGACAGTTGAAGAATGAAAAAGCATTGAACATTATCATGTTAGGGGCCCTCATTAAGAAAACAGGTCTCGTTTCACTCGAAAACATGATGCGGGCCCTGAAGGAGACCTTCGGATCCAGAAACCCATCGATTCTCAAACTTAACGAATCGGCTCTGATGATGGGATACCGTTATTTCGAATAGTAAAGGAGAACAGGGGAGAGATGCCGGTCAAACAGATTTCGGTCAGCCTTGAGAATGTTCCTGGAAAACTCTCTGAAATGAGCGAATACCTGGGTGAAAACGGGATCAATATCATCGCTATTAGCGTGGTCGATGCCTCCGACGTCAGCGCCATCCGTTTCGTGGCGAGCGACCCTGAAAAAGCCGCCAATGTTTTAAAATCCCATGGCTATGCGTTTAAAGTCACGGAAGTCCTCGCCGTAGAAGCCCCCAACCATCCAGGAGGGCTCAACGCAGTCCTGAAACCCTTAAAAGAGGTTTCGATCAACGTCAATTATCTCTACACGTGCTTGGGAAGAGGGGAGAAGACCGTTTTGATCATGGGAGTTGACAAGATGGAGGAAGCGATTCAGGTTCTGAAGAAGAATTGGGTTCATATGTACGACGAGGAATTATACAAATTCTAAATCCCCAGTTTCTTCCAGATCTCCGGTGAATCTCCGCCTTACTCGAAAACCCGCCGATCCCTCAAACATAGCTATGCAATCCCGAGAGCAAGTAATTCACCCCGAAATAGGTGAAGAGAACGGCCGCAAATCCCACGATAGATAAGACTGCCGATTTTCTTCCCCGCCAGTCCCTTGTGATTCGGGCATGGAGAAAAGCCGCATAAATAAACCAGGTGATCAGGGACCAGGTTTCTTTAGGATCCCAGCTCCAGTAGCTACCCCAGGCATAATTCGCCCAAGCCGCGCCGGTGATGATCCCGAGGCTCAACATGGGGAACCCGATCACGATCGCTTTATAATTAATTTCGTCCAGAACCGATAGGGAAGGTAACCAGGTCGGTTGGTTTTCTCCCCGTAGATCTTTCCGGTCCCGAATCAGGTAGAGAAGGCTAACCCCGAAAGAGACAGCAAAGGCGGCGTAACCGAAGAAACAGGTTGTCACGTGAACGGTCAGCCAATTGCTCTGGAGGGCGGGCATTAAGGGGGTGATCCTGGGGGAGATGCTCGGGATGAGGGAGGTTGCGGCAATGGTAAGAAAGGCGAGAGGAGTAATGAAAACCCCGATGATCTTTTGTCGGTATAGGAATTCGAGGATGAGGTAGATCAGGACAATTGTCCAGGAGAAAAAGATGAGAGATTCATACATATTCGATAACGGGACATACCCATAACCTGTCTGGTGGGTTTCACCCCAGCGAAAGACCAAACCCAGGGTATGGATAGCGAGCCCAACCAAAAGAAGCGAGGTCGAAAGGATTCCGATTTTTGGCCTCCTTGTCGTAGCCAGAAGAAGATATCCCAGAAAACTAAAAAAGTAGAGCACCATCGAAAGGTTGAAAAGGAGGTGACTCCTGGGAATGTTCTCCATCGCTTTGCTCCACCTGAGTTGGGCTTTGCGGGATCCTTATCTCCGGCAGATGAGGAAAACCCTTTTAAAATTAACAGACTTCTGTTCCCCTGTCAATTCTGGGGTCAATTCGGTGGGGGAGAAATGGAGGGAAGCTATTTTTTTTCGAGGGCCCGCTTTTCTTCAATGGCCATCCCGGGAGCGAGACCCTCTGCTTGAGACTGCGGGTGTTCCATCAATTGGATCTGGTAAGAAGCCTTTAGCAAAAGAACGCCATCCTCTTTGTGACGCTCGATAAAGGATTCGATCGCCCGATAGCTTTCGCCCTTGAAGATATTTCGGCAATTCCTGAGCAAATAGAAGAGACTCACCTCATCCATCTTATAGAAGACCTCGAGAGGATGAAGGGATTCTTCGGCGGCCCTCTCCAACCGATGGATCTCCATCGTTTTCAAAATATGACGATAAAGTTCGATGAAAGCCTCCCGTTGGGTTTCCTGGATGAGGGAAGGCCCCAATTCCCAGTCAAGCTGCTTTCGGATTTCCTCCTCCTGGATCTCGATTCGATTCAATTGGAGAGAATAGTCCCCTTGGATCAGTTGATAGGTGAGGGGTTCATCGATCCTCTCTCTATAACGTTTGATGACGAAACGATCCTTTCCGTTTGTGGCCTTGAAATAGGAGACTTTCACCGGTTCGAAATAGGGTCGGTCGCTCACGAAGGAATCCGAGATGATCTCCAGGGTTTCAAGGGCATGGCCCCGATGCTCTTTGAGGAAATCTTGAAAATCATCATGGCCGATCTCTCGAAGGGGTCCCGAAGGAGGGTCCAAGGGTAATTCATATTCGGGGCACTGGTCAAAAGGGGTTTTGAAAAATAGTTTGTTACAGGGGATGCATCGAATGAGTTGATTCATAACGGTTCGCTCCTTCGGGAAACCCTTGTCCCCTGATATTCATGGGGACAAGGGGGGGCACAATCTCACGGGGGAAAAGGTCTCATTTTTAAACCGAGAGAGTAGGGGGCCGGAGAGGATCATGGACCGTGAAAACGGCCTCCATCTCTCTAAGGATCTCCAGAAACATCGTGACCAATTGGGGATCGAATTGGGTTCCGGCATTTTTCGAAAGCTCCATCTTTGCTTCATGGCCAGAGAGGGGTTTTCGATAAGGTCGCTCAGAGGTCATACTGTCATAGGCATCTGCGATGGCGATGATCCGGGCTCCTAAGGGAATATTCTCTCCTGCGAGGCCCTCGGGATATCCCGTCCCGTCATATCGTTCATGGTGGTGGTGGATGTAGGAGAGGATAGTGGAAGAGAGGTTGAGGGGAATGAGGAGTTCGAGAGATTTTTTCGTATGTTGTTTAATGATGGTCCATTCCGTCGTGGAAAGGGTCCCTTTTTTATTAATGAAACGGTTACTGATGCCAATCTTTCCGATATCGTGTAGGTAGGAGGCGATCCGGATTTCCTGGCGATCTTTTGGGTTGAGGGACAGTTTTTTCGAGATAAAATCCGCATAATAACAAACCCGTTCGGAATGACCCGAAGTATAGGGATCTTTTTCTTCCAGCGTAGAAGCCAGGACTTTAGAAAATTCGAGACAATTCTGGTATTCCTGAGGGCTTTCTTGATTCGGTCCAAATTCGGAAAGTCCCTCGATTTTGTGAAAGGATGGGAAAGAACCTATCGAATTTTGGTCGATCCCCATGTCATCTCCACACCGCAGGCGCACCATCTCTTTTACCTTCCGGTTCAAGCGTCTTCTCTGGACCGATTTCTCGATGATACAAATAATCTCGGGGACATTGAAAGGTTTGGGAATATAATCGAAAACTCCATACCGGATCGCTTCGATGGCGCTATTCAATGTCCCGTAACCTGTGATGATAATGACCATCACATCGGGATCGATCGCCCGGATCTCTTTCAGCGTTTCAATACCGGACATCCCCGGCATTCTTAAATCTAAGGTAACCACATCGATTTCATGCTGTTTAAGAATCTGGAGAGCGGCAAGACCATTCTCCGCGGTGAAGATGTTGTAATGGGGTTTAAGAATCATCCTCAAGGATTCCCTCGGACCTATCTCATCATCCACGATTAGGATATTGGCCATATCTTTTTGGGGCCCCATGCTTTCCTTTCTCCGTTTAATAAGGTTTAATAAAAATGGTATAAGCAAATTTTTTGCCATATCAGGAGGGGATCCCCTATTCGGGTTGTTCGATAATTTATTGATATTTAAATAGAATGATTAGGCTTCAGAAAAGGGAGGAAATGGGGATGAAGGGTGAAGGCCTTTTGGAATGTTCAAAAATGAACGGAACAGTCATTTTTTTGAATCGGTGGAGAGATGAGGGAGAAGTGAACGGAAGGACCCCATGGAAGAGAACTTCTTTCTTAAATCTTCACCTTATTTGGGTTGCTGGATCCCCAGTTTGTCCATTTTATACTTTAATATCCGCCGGCTGATTCCCAGAAGGTTTGCGGCATGGGATTGCACAAAATTGGCCCTTCTCAGGGCATCGAGGATGATCTCTCTCTCGAACTCTTCCTCGGCTTCCGAAAAGGAAAGCTGGCCGCTCAGGACCGATTCCTTGAGCCCATTGGCTTTGGATTGATGGGTGATGGGAAGGGGCAGTTCGTCGGCCTGGATGGATTCATTTTGGGTGAGGGTTACCACACGTTCGATCAGGTTCTCCAATTCCCGAATATTCCCCGGCCAATCATAATTCATGAGCAATCCCAGCGCTTCTTTGCTAATCCCCTTCAGTTCCTTTTGGTTCTCTTGGCTAAACTTTTTAATGAAGTGATGGACCAATAGAGGAATATCCTCTTTCCGCTCTCTCAATGGAGGGAGAAGGATCGGCACCACATTGATTCGATAATAGAGGTCTTCCCGGAAGAGTCCTTTTTTGACCAGTTGAGGAAGGTCCTTATTGGTGGCTGTAATAAGCCTCACATCGACTTTGATCGTCTTGGACCCTCCAACCCGAAGAAATTCCCTCTCCTCGAGAAAACGAAGGATTTTGGCTTGGGTGGATAAGCTCAATTCGCCAATTTCGTCCAGAAAAAGGGTCCCTTCATGGGCAGCCTCGACCCGTCCCAGTTTTCTTTCGATCGCATGGGTAAAGGCCCCTTTTTCGTGACCAAACAGCTCGCTTTCGATAAGGGTCTCGGGGATGGCTGCACAGTTAATGGGAATGAAAGGATGGTTTCTTCTGGGGCTATGGTAATGTATGGCTCGGGCGATGAGTTCCTTCCCTGTGCCGCTTTCTCCCATGATGAGCACGGTGGCCCGGCTATTGGCAACCTGCTTCACCATTTTGAAAATTTCCCTCATCTCTTTACTCTTCCCCACAATATTCTCAAATCCGAAATTTCGATCCACTTCGATCCATAAGCGTTGGTTCTCCTCCTTGAGGGCTTTGGTGGAGAGGGCTCGGTTGACGGTCAATCGAAGCTCATCGACGTCAAAGGGTTTGGTGATATAGTCATAGGCCCCGAGCTTCATCGCCTCCACGGCTGTCTTAACCGTTTTCGTTGCCGTGATCATGATAACTATCTGCTCGGGAAAATTCTTTCGGATCCTCTCCAGAACCCTCAACCCATCCATATCCGGGAGAAGGATGTCGAGGAGGATGACATCGGGGAAATGAGCTTCGATCTGTTGAAAGGCCTCTTCTGCGTTTTTAGCCAGAAAGACCTGATATTCCCCCCTCAGGATCATCCTTAGCGACTCTCGGGCTCCGACTTCATCATCGACAACCAGAACACTCCTCATCATTTCCTCCCGCCCACCTTTTCAGATTCTTTCAGGAATTGGGGAGTTGATAGGTAATCACCCTGCGCCTTTCAACGGGAAGTTTCAGGGAAATGTAGGTCCGCAACTTTTTCGGGTTCGCCTCGATGATCATCCTGCCCCGGTTCCGTTCGACCATCTCTTTGACGAGGCGAATTTCCATATCCGCCAGCTCTTCAACCTGCTTGGCAGGTAACCCCAAGAGGCTCCCCAAGGGTTCCCCAGGCTTTTTATACCCGGTGAAGACCACAAGAATTTCAATATATCGCCTTTCTCCTGGGAGGGAAGGAGATCCCTTTCCGTCGTCCTCCCCATCTCTTAGGGATTTGGTTAATACCCCCAGGGTTCCGCTTTTCGGAATCGAAGGAAGGGCATACTGGATCAGAGAGGTCAGAATATATCGCAACTGTTCCTCGTGGAGAATGGTTTCCGGAAGACCTTCTTCGAATTTTTTGAAAAGTTTGATCCCCCTGCTTTCAAAAGTCGCTTGATGCTTTTTTAGAATTTCCTCGAGGAGGGCGTGAACCGTATCCTTCTTCTCGATGGGATGGTTGATTCGGATGTAGTTCAGCAATCCCGAGAGAACGGCATCGATCTTTTCGATGTCTTCGGTGACAATTCGATAGAAGGTGTTCCGGAATTCCGGGTCCTGAAATTTATCTCTCAACAGTTGGGTGAAGGTCTTGATGGAAACCAGAGGATTTTTAATCCGGTGGACCAGTTCAAGGAAAAAGAGGGAATTATCCCAGATCTGGAGGCCATTGGACGTCCTGTCCTTCACCCCTCCGTTTTTCGCCGAACCCGTCTTTTTGAGAAAGGCGGGAAAAGGGGGCAGACCGAGCTCGGGTTCGAGAGAAAGGTCCCTTTCGGTTATCTCTTCTCCCTCAGAGAGGATGGCCCCCCGGATCAGCACATGCTCCATTTCTCTAAGGTTTCCTGGCCACCAATAATTTTCGAGGACCCTTAAGACTTCTTTGGAAATCCCGATGCTCCGGATTTTCTTCTCTTTAATGTGCATGTGGAGGAGATATTGGGCGATGGCGCCAATCTCCCCTTTCCGCTCCCTTAAGGGAGGGAGGTAGATGGAAATCGTTTTGAGCTTCAGGAGAAGGTCCTCAGAAAAATCACCCCGGTCCACCTTCTCCTCCAGGTTTTCCGATGAGGAAGAAAGGATGCGAATATTTTGAACGGTCTTTTTTTCGGCTCCATTGTGAATTACCCCATCCTCGATCAGTTCAAGGAGTTTGAGCTGATCCCTCGGGTGGAGGTGTCCGACCTCCTCGATATAGAGAGTAGCAGGTATCCTTCCGAAATGGGTCTTCTCCAAGAAAGGAAGGAGGTGGGCCAGGAGGTCCTCTTTTTTGAGGAGGCGGCAGTCGATTCGGTAAAAGAGATGGGCCTCTGTTCCCCCCGCATGGTGAAGGATCTTGGCAATCAGTTCCTTGCCCGTTCCTTGCTCCCCGAGAATGAGGACAGGGGTCTGCGTCCGGGCGCATTTTTCGACCCGTTTGGCGACGTCCGGTGGAAGAATGGGAGAGCGGATCAGATCATGATAATTCATCGGGGCTCAAAGAAAGTGATCGGTTGAGTGCTCTGGTCGCTTTTCCTTCTCTTCGGATGATCGGAATTTACGGGCAAATTGACATAGAAGGAACTTCCTTTTCCCGGCTGACTTTCCACATGGATATATCCATGATGATCTTGGACGATCTGATTGGAGATCGACAACCCCAAGCCACTCCCCGTCGGCTTGGTCGTATAAAAGGGGTTAAAAATCTCCTCCAGGTGCTCCTCCGGAATCCCGCACCCCGTATCTTTGATTTCGACTTGGAGAAAGGGGTCTCCCGAAGGCTTGGTGAAGGTGCGGGTCCTGACGGTGATTTTCCCTCCCTCCCCGGTGGCTTCGATCGCATTGAGCAGGATGTTTAAAAAGACCTGCTTGATCTGTTCCCGATCGACCCTGACCAGGGGGAGGTTAGGGGCAAATTCTTTCTCAATCTGGATATTCTTCTTTTTGCATTCCGTGGAACA
>JAOAHX010000039.1:0-6402 GCA_026415035.1 Thermodesulfobacteriota bacterium
AAAGGCGATGGCCTCGATTTCGAGATCGACGTCCCTCGGAAGCCGGGAGACCTCCACGGTCGATCTCGCGGGCGGGGAGGAGGGGAAGTAAGAGGCATAGACCTGGTTCATCGCCTGAAACTGCCCCATGTCCCTGAGGAAGATATTGACCTTCACCACGTCTTCCATCCCAAGCCCTTCCGATTCAAGGATCCCCTTTAAATTATCCAGGACTTGTCGGGTCTGATCCTCGATCTTGCCTTTGACGATCTCCCCGGTCGAAGGGTCTATGGGAATCTGCCCCGAGAGAAAGAGAAAATCCCCTGCCCGGATGGCCTGAGAATAAGGCCCGATCGGTCTGGGCGCCCTTTCCGTAAAGATAACCTTTTTACCCATGGTCCTCGCCTCCTCTGATCGACTCCCCTTCTGTTGTGAGCTTTACCATTGAACAAAGGCCCGTGACATCGTTCAGGATGTAATCGGCTCCTGCCTCCTCAAATTCCTCCCGTTTGATCCTGCCGGTCAGGACGCCGATGGTCACCATCCCCACCTTCTTCCCGGCCTGGATGTCGATCAGGTGATCGCCCACCATGGCCGCCTCCCCTCCAGAAACCCCTAAGACCTTTAACACGAGGTTGAGATGCTCGGGATGGGGCTTGACCTTCCTGACGGAGTCCCGGGAGATGAAGACATCGCAAAAATCGTCGATCGCCGGGAAAACCCTCCGGACCGCCTCCTCGCAGTTCCGGGTGATGATCCCGATCTTTAGCCCCGCTTCCCTCAACCCCCGCAGGACCTCTTCCACCCCTGAAAGGAGCCTCCCCTGGTCTGCGGCCTCAAGCTCCACCTCCTTCAGGATGCGATGGGCCTCCTCATAGAACGTTTGAGCCCCGGTGGGATTCTCCTCGCGGAGGAGGGGATAGACTTCGTCGATGATCTCCAGGAGGTACCTTTCCCGAATCCTCTCCTCCCTCAACCCGTATTGGCGGATGAGGGCGAAGACCCGTTCCCGCATTAGGGAGAAATCGATATTCAGGACGGCCAGCGTCCCATCGAAGTCGAAGACGATGGCCTTGAGGCCTTGTAAGGGACTTTGCCTCATGAGGGGGCTATCTCATCTTTTCGGGTCGGCGGCCTTCCTCGGAGTCAGGTGGGGTTTCGAGATCCGCTTCACCCTTTCGGTAGGCTCACCTTGTTTTAAATCCCGATCCGTGATCCCCAGGCAATAGAGGATCCCCTTCATATGCTCTTTGGTGAGGGCGCCGTCGGCGACCTTCTTCAAGACCTCTTTCGCATTGAAGGCGATCCCCAGGCCTGCGTTGGCCACCATGATCCGGTCGTTCGAACCATCGCCGATGGCCACGACCTCCTCGCGGCTGACCCCTTCCCTCTTGCAGATCTCGTCCATGATCTCGGCCTTCCTCCGGGCATCGATGACCCTTCCTTTCACTTTTCCGGTGAGCCTTCCGGCCCGGATCTCCAGCTCGTTGCCGAAGGCATAGTCGAACCCAAGCCTCTTCTTCAAATAGTCGGTGAAGTAAGTGAACCCTCCGCTGATGAGGGCGATCTTGAACCCCATCTCCTTCAGGGCGGCGATCAATTCCTCGCTCCCCTTGGTGAGCCGGAGGCTCCGGGCGATCGATTCGAGGCTCTTCACCTTCAATCCCTTCAGGAGGGAGACCCTGGCCCGAAGCGATTCGGTGAAGTCGATCTCGCCTTTCATCCCCCTCTCGGTGATCGTGGCCACCTCCCTCTCCAGGCCGAGGACCTTCGCCATCTCGTCGATGATCTCCCCGTCGACGATCGTCGAATCCATGTCGAAGACGATCACCTTCTTCCGCCTCTTGAAGAGGGCCTCGGGCTGAAAGACCACATCCATGCCGATCTCCCTGGCCACCTCCGAAAGCTCCCGCCGAAGCTCGGAAAAATGGGCCTTGCGAAGATCGACGGCCATCTCCATGGCCAGGAGTTCCCCTCGGGCGATCATCTTGATCCTTTCGATATTACAACGGTGACGGGCGAATACCTTAGAAAAACCCGCCACCACCCCGGGACGGTCCGTTCCGAGGATGGTCAGGATATAGGGTTCTTTCGTCTCCGCCAGCCGGAGGCCCTTGAAGGCATGAAGCGGGGTGGCGGTGATCTTCACGTCCAACTCCCTGGCGAGCAGGGAAAGGCCTCTCTTCAACTCCCTCAAGCGGAATCGGCCGCTTATGGGCTCGATGAGAAGGACCATCGTGAACTGGGAATGGATGACCGACTGTTCGATGTCGACGAGGTTGAACCCCTTTTGGTAGAGAAATTGGGTGACCTGGGAGACGAGGCCGACCCGGTCCTCGCCGATCACCGAGAGAACGTATAAGCCCTTTCGATTCGTATGGGGTTCAAGGGGCACGACCAGGCCTCCTGCGCCGAAAGAAATGGTCCAAAGACGTCCTCTCCTTACCACACCCGGGGCTTCAAAATCAACCGCCCATCGCCCCCTTCGGCGGTTGACAAGTCGCTCCTCCTTGGATATTTTTTAAAAAACCGATTTCGTCAAAAAAGAGGAGGGCTGAAGAGACATGACCCACGAGGACGAGGGAAGATACGGGCTCAAGCACCCCCCAGGCACGAAGGTGGACGAGGCGATCGCCAGGGCGATCAGGGAGAAGATGGCGGTGGGTGAGTTCACCTGCTCCATGGCAGAGGAGATCTCCAAAGAGATGAACGTGAAGATGTCCGAGGTGGGCCGGACCGCCGATCTCCTCGAGATAAAGATCAGGAAGTGTCAACTCGGCCTCTTCGGCTGGGGAGAGGGCGAAAGCCGTGGCAAGGCGATCGAGCCCTCACCCTCGGTGCCTCCGGAGATGAAGAAGGCCCTCGAAGAACTGGCCGAAAAAGGAGCGGTCACCTGCGCCTCCCTCTGGGGCCTTGCCGATCGACTCCGCGTCGAGCGGAGGGCCCTCTCCTCTGCCTGTGAAGCCCTGGGCCTGAAGATCCGATCCTGCCAGCTCGGGACCTTCTAAGCCTTCCCCCGAAAGGGACAGAGAAGGCTTCCGACCTTTCGGAGATAGGTATCTTAGGGATCTACAGATGGCTCATGAGGGACCTCCTGGAGGAACAAGAGGGATGACTTCGCTAAAGGAAAGGATCCGCGCCTCGTCGGGAGAGGGGAAGGTTGATCTCCTCATCAAGAACGGGAGGGTCGTAAACGTCTTCTCCGGCGAGATCGAGAAAAGAGATGTGGCCATTTTCGACGGCATCATCGTGGGGTTTGGCGACTATCCGGCCAAGAGGGTCATCGACGTCGAAGGAGACTTCCTCTGTCCCGGCCTGATCGATGGGCATGTCCACATCGAATCGAGCATGGTCACCCTTCCCCAATTCGCAAGGGCGGTCCTTCCCCGGGGGACGACCACGGCCATCCTCGATCCCCACGAGATCGCAAACGTCCTCGGCGCGGAGGGCATCCGCCTCATGGCCCGGTCTGCCGAAGCGATTCCCTTCAACGCCTATCTCATGCTTCCCTCCTGCGTCCCCGCAACGGGCATGGAAACCGCAGGGGCTGAACTTAAGGCGAAGGATTTAAAACCTCTATTTAAGGAGGAGCGCGTCATCGGCCTGGCGGAGATGATGAACTTTCCAGGGGTGATCCAGGGGGAGGACGAGATTTTGAAGAAGATCGAGCTGGCCAAGGGGAGGCGAATCGACGGCCACGCCCCCGGTCTTTCTGGAAGGTCCCTTTACGCCTACCTTACCGCAGGGATCCGATCCGACCACGAGTGCACGACGGCCGGAGAGGCCAAGGAGAAGTTGGCCAACGGGATGTGGATCATGGTCCGCGAGGGCTCCACGGCCCGAAATCTCAGAGACCTCCTCCCTCTGGTCCATGCCAAAAACGGAAGAAGATTCTTCTTCGTCACAGACGACCGCCATCCCCGGGAGCTACTCGAAGAGGGCCATATCGACTCGATGGTGAGGAGGGCGATTCAGGAAGGGCTCGATCCCCTCTTGGCCATCCAGATGGCCACCCTCAATGCGGCCGAATATTTCCGGCTCGACGATCTCGGGGCCATCGCGCCTGGATATCGGGCGGACATCGTCTCCTTCGACCACCTCGGTCGCTTCCGCATCAAAAAGGTCTTCAAAGACGGCGTGCTGGTCGCTGACGGGGGGAAACTCCTCCGGGCGGCGATGAAAGGGTTCCCCTCCTTCGAACGGAAAGAGGCAAAGAGGTTTCGCATCAAACCCCTCACCGAGGAGGCCTTCCTCCTCCGGAGCGATCGGTCCCTTGCCAAGGTGATCGAGGTCATCCCCGACCAGATCGTCACCAAAAAAGGGATGAAAGAGATCGTCTTGAGGGAAGGCGTCGCCTTGCCCGATCTCCAGCAAGACATTCTAAAGATCGCCGTGGTCGAAAGACACCGGGCCACGGGGAATATCGGCCTCGGTTTCGTCCACGGCTTCGGCCTCAAAAGGGGAGCGATCGGGTCGACCGTGGCCCACGACTCCCATAACCTGGTCATCGTCGGAACGAACGACCGGGACATGCTGAAAGTGGCCGAGACGATCCAGGCGATGGCCGGGGGTCTGGCCGTCGTTTCGGAAGGGAAGGTGCTGGCCGACCTCCCCCTGCCGATCGGGGGATTGATGTCCGAGCAGTCGGTCCTCCAGGTCCACCGAAAGATGGAGCGTCTGCTGAGGGCTGTAAGGTCGCTCGGGTCCAGACTGGCCGACCCCTTCATGACCCTCTCCTTCCTCTCCCTGCCCGTCATCCCGGAGCTGAAGATCACGGACAAGGGTCTGGTGGACGTGAACCAATTCAAGATCGTGCCGGTCTTCGGGGAGGATTGAACCTGAATTCGGTGGGACCCCATAAGCATCAAACACCACGGATTGGAAAGGGAGGAATTCGATGGACTGGGATCTGGTCTTGAAAGAGGCGACCTCATACTTGCAAGAGTATATCCGGATCAATACGGTCAATCCCCCTGGAAACGAGATCGAAGGGGCGAAATTTCTCAAAAAGATCTTCGATGCCGAAGGTATCCCCTCCCAGATCTACGAACCCTCACCGGGTCGAGGAAGCCTTCTGGCCACCCTAAGAGGAGAGGGATCGAAGCGACCCCTCCTCCTTCTCCACCACATCGACGTGGTGCCGGTCGAGAAGGAGGCCTGGGACGTCCCGCCCTTTGAAGGGGTGATCAAAGACGGCTTTCTCTACGGCCGGGGAACCCTCGACTGTAAATCCCTCGGGATCCTCGAGCTGATGGTCCTCCTCCTTCTCAAACGTCAGGGGATCCCTTTAAAGAGAGACCTCCTCTTCTTCGCCGCCGCCGACGAAGAGACGGGCGGAAGGTGGGGAGTCCAATGGGCCATGGAGAACGTCCCTGCCCTCAAAGAGGCCGAATATGCCCTCAACGAGGGAGGCCATATCATCCTCGACGACAACGGCACGCCTGACCGCTACGCCCTCTCCAATGGCCAGAAGGTCATCTTCCAGCTCCAACTGAAGGCCAGGGGGACCTCCGGCCATGGCTCCATGCCCCTCGGAGACAATCCCAATGTCAAGATGGTTCAGGCCCTGAACTCCCTGACCCGTTGGGAGACGCCCTTCCACGTGATCCCGACCGTCAGGGAGTACTTTCGAAGGATGGCACCCAAGCAGCCTCCCTATGAGCGAGAATTCTTCGAGGACATCGAAAAGGGGCTTCAAGACGCCACCTTCACCACCTGGTTGATCTCCAACCCCGTTTACAATGCCATGCTGAGAAACACCCTCTCCCTGACCGTCCTCAAGGGAGGGACCAAGGCGAACGTCATCCCCTCGGAATCCTCGGCCATCCTGGACTGCCGTCTCATTCCCGGCACGGACAAGGAGAGGTTCCTGAAAGAGGTGAAGGCCCGTCTGGGAGAGGAGATCGAAGTATCGGTCCTCTCGGAGAGCCAATCCCTTCCTCCCTCACCCCTCGACACGGAACTCTATCGGGCCATCGAAGCCTATGCTTCGGAGAACGACCCGGGCTGTCCGATCGTCCCCTTCCTCCTTCCCGGGGCCACCGACAGCCGCTTCCTGAGGGAGCAAGGGATCATCACCTACGACTTCTGCCCCCTCCGATTGACCGAAAAGGAGCTGATGAGGGTCCACGGCCACAATGAACGCATCGGCCTCAAAACGTTCGGTTTGGGCCTCAAGGCGATGTTTGGCATGGTCCAGAGGGTGGCTTCCTAAGGGATGTCGAGCTACGAAGGACCTTTCCCGGCCACGAGAACGCCCCGTGACCTCTCCAACCGGTTCTGACCGAAGAGATTGATTTTTCGGTGAAAGAAAATTAAGATGATGGACGATTAGTTTAAAAAGGAGGAGCCACACCCGATGAAATATGTCTACCTGTTTGAAGAAGCCGATGGAAAGAACAAGAAGCTCTTCGGGGGAAAAGG
>JAOAHX010000039.1:6502-11260 GCA_026415035.1 Thermodesulfobacteriota bacterium
TTCATTGTCACCACCGAGGCCTGCATCAAATATTACGAGAACAAAAAGAAACTCCCCAAGGGGTTGATGGAAGAGGTCCAAATCAACCTGAAGAAGATCGAAGAGAAGACTGGCAAGGGCTTCGGCAATCCCCAGAACCCCCTCTTCTTTTCCGTTCGATCGGGCGCGGCCCTCTCCATGCCCGGAATGATGGATACCATCCTCAACCTCGGCCTCAACGAGTCGACCATCGAAGGGCTCATCCAGATCACGGCGGATGGACGTTTCGCTTACGATGCCTACCGGCGCTTCATCCAGCTCTTTGGAAAGATCGCCCTCGGGGTGGACGAGAAGGAGTTCGACTCCATCCTGAACAAGACGAAGGAGAAGGCCGGGGCCACCTACGACACCGATCTCGATGCAGACCATCTGAAGGACATCTGCAAACAGTATCTCGCCCTTATCAAGAAGGAGACCGGCGCCTCCTTCCCGGAAGATCCGATGGTTCAGCTCCGGCTGGCCATCGAGGCCGTCTTCCGCTCCTGGATGGGAAAGAGGGCGGTCGATTACCGGAGGGAGTTCAACATCACCCCTGACATGGCCAACGGGACCGCGGTCAACGTCTGCACGATGGTCTTCGGGAACATGGGCTTCGACTCTGCCACGGGCGTGGCCTTCACCCGGGACCCCGGGACGGGCGAAAACGTCCTCTACGGCGAATATCTCGTCAACGCCCAGGGCGAGGATGTGGTGGCCGGCATCCGGACGCCCAAGCCGATCCAGGAGATGAAGAAGGAGATGCCCAAGACCTACCGGGAGCTGGAGAGGGTCCGAAAAATCCTCGAGGACCATTTCCGGGAGGTCCAGGATTTCGAATTCACGGTGGAAAAGGGAAAGCTCTACATCCTGCAGACCCGAAACGGAAAGATGAACGCCCAGGCCATCGTCCGGACCTCGAGGGAGATGGTGGCCGAGAGGATGATCACCAAGGAAAAGGCCGTCCTCAGGTTGAAACCGAGCGATCTGGAACAGCTCCTCCACAAGCGGATCGATCCCAACTTCAAAGGAAAGCCGATCGCCACAGGACTGCCCGCCTCCCCGGGCGCGGCCTCCGGAAAGGCCATCTTCGATGCCGACGAGGCAGAGCGGGTCGGAAAACTGGGCCATAAGGTCATCCTCGTCCGGGAAGAGACCAAACCGGAGGACATCCACGGGTTCTTCGCCTCCCAAGGGATCCTGACGAGCCGAGGGGGGAAAACCTCTCACGCCGCGGTCGTGGCCAGGGGGATGGGAAAACCCTGCGTCTCGGGTTGCGAATCCCTCTACATCGACCCGAAGGCGAGAGAGGCCACCGTGGGCAACATCAAGATCAAGGAAGGGGACTTCATCACCATCGACGGTTCGAGGGGGGAGGTCTATCTCGGAGAGGTCCCCACGGTCGATCCCGAGATCAGCAAGGACCTGCTCACCCTCCTCAGCTGGGCCGACGAGATCCGCACCCTCGGCGTTCGGGCCAACGCGGATACCCCTGAGGCGGCCCTAAAGGCCAGGCAGTTGGGCGCAGAGGGGATCGGCCTCTGCAGGACGGAGAGGATGTTCAATGCGGTGGACCGGCTACCCATCGTCCGGGAGATGATCCTGGCCAGTTCGAAGGAGAAGAGGGCCGAGGCCATTGCGAAACTCCTTCCGATGCAGAAGGGCGATTTCAAGGAGATCTTCAAGGCGATGAAGGGGCTTCCCGTGACGATCCGGCTCCTCGACCCTCCGCTTCACGAGTTCCTTCCCTCTGCCGAAGAGTTGGCCTCCGAGCTCCGCAACATCGAGAACCTCGAGAACGCCCTCGAATCGATGGAGAACATCTCCGAGGCGATGAAATACCTCGACACCACTTCGAGGGAGTCGCTCAAGCTCCTCGAACAGGTGGCGACGCACATCGCCGAGATCCGGGAGAAGAGGCTCGACCGCAAGCTCATCCGGAAACAGCAGGAGACCCTGCGGAAGGTGAAAGAGATGATGGAGGTCAACCCGATGCTCGGCCATCGAGGGGTGAGGCTCGGGATCACCTATCCCGAGATCTACAAGATGCAGATCCAGGCCATCCTGGAGGCCGCGGCGGAGTTGATCAAGGAGGGCGTGGACGTCCAGCCCGAGATCATGGTGCCCCAGGTCTGCACGGCCCAGGAGCTCAAGTGGGTCTACGAACTGGTCAAGAAGGTGGAGCGTCAGGTCGAAAAGGAGTACGGCGTCAAGGTCCAGTACAAATTCGGGACGATGATCGAGGTCGTCCGGGCCTGCATGAGGGCGGGGAGGCTGGCCGAGGTCGCCGACTTCTTCTCCTTCGGAACGAACGACCTCACCCAGGCGACCTTCTCCTTCTCGAGGGAGGATGCCGAGAACAAATTCCTCCCCCTCTACAACCAGCGGAAGATCCTCCAGGACAACCCCTTCGAGGTGCTCGATGTGAAAGGGGTGGGCCGGTTGATGATGATCACCGTGGAATGGGGAAGGAAGACCAAGCCCGATTTAAAGATCGGCATCTGCGGAGAGCACGGAGGCCATCCCGAATCGGTCGAGTTCTGCCACAACATCGGCCTCTCTTATGTGAGCTGTTCCGTCCCGAGGCTTCCCATCGCCCGGCTGGCCGCAGCCCACGCGAGGCTGAAGGAGAAAGAGAAGGCCACTTCCAAGGCCTATGACCCCGACTCTCCCGGCCTCCTCTCCTAAACCGATTTACCCAACCATTAGTAGGGCGCATCAAGCATCAAGTAGGGTGGGTCAAGCGAAGCGGACCCACCAAATCCTATCATGCGGACCCCCCATTGATTTTTAAGGTGCGATCGGTAAATTTCGATACCTTGCCGATGTTTCATCAACGCTGATCACAATACCTTCTTTTAACTCCTCCTCAAAATCCTTTACAATTTCCACTATTCGATCTGCTATGAAGTTAGGTTCGGCATTGTCAAACCGTAGCGAAACAACGCTGGGTTTATCATACCGTTTGGCGGCCAATAGAGCCGAAAAATCGAGATCCTGTGTGATAAGAACTTTATTGTTGTGCTTTGCATAATCAAGGATCACGATATCTTTCGCTCCTCTTTCCATGATCTCTGACACACGAATAATATTCCAACCCAACCCGCGGAGTTTCTCCACGGTGATAGGGGAGATATTCATGTTTGCCAGAAATTCAAGTCCCGGCACTTCTTCTTCCCCCTTTCATGGGCATCGGTCTCACTTTTTCAGAAGAGAGCCAGGCTGCATATTTCAATGCCTGAACAATATCTTCCTCCTCAAGTTCCGGGTATGTTTTAAGGATTTCCTCCTTTGTCATCCCGCCGGCGACCATCTTAAGGATAACAGAGACCGTTATTCTCATCCCTCGAATCGTAGGTTGCCCGAGACAAACCTCTGGATCCACTGTAATTCGATCCAATTCTTGCATAGGATTGTCCTCCGTAATATCGTTTTATGCCACCAAAAAGGCCCAAATACCAGGTGGTGGATCGGTCGTGCCCGGTCCACCTTGCTCTGAAATCCATATTACCAATTCAAGTAGGGTGGGTCAAGCGAAGCGGACCCACCAATCAGCCACATGGGAGGGTGGGCCAAATATAGAAGACCCACTAACTGGAGAGGAGCGAATCCAACCTATAAGTTTTTAATCGGAGGGAAATATCGAACGCGGTGACGGAACTCCTCAACAATGACAATGGCTCCCTCGTCCAAAGCCTTGGCCGCATCTTTGAGCACGGAAGACAATTTGAGAAGAAGATTGGAAGTTCTCGTATTGTGCAAACGAAATAGATTGACGCCCTTTCTTCTCCTTTTTGACAGGGCAACAATCTCCCCAAAATCAAGATCGAATGTAATGATGATGCGTTTTTCAGCTACAGCCTTTTCAAAGATTTCACCATTGGGCAAGCGATGGAGCCCTTCTTCCCTTAAATGTTTCGCATCGTGGCCGTGGTTACGCAACCATTCAACCACTCTGATATCCAGGCCCATATCAGCGAGAAAGCGCATGATTATCCTTTACAGGTTATAGCCTTGTTCTTGTGCCAACCAGGCCGCATACTCAATGGCCTGCTGGATATCTTCTCTCTCTAAATCCGGATATCCCTCAAGGATTTCTTCAAAAGTAGCACCATGTGCGATCTGGCCTACGATAACAGAAACGGGAATCCGCATACCCCGAATACACGCCCGACCTCCCATGATCTCTGGATCAAAAGTGATTCTATCAAACATTTCCTCAACCTCCTGATTTGTTGTTCTGCCTTTCATATTACCAACTCAAGTAGGGTGGGTCAAGCGAAGCCGACCCACCATTGACGGGGATCTTCCCTCCACTCTTTACTCCCGCTCCATCCCTGAAATACTCCCCGCCTCCTCCCATCCCCACCCTTCGAGGTATAACCCCCTCTCGACGGCCTGCCGAAACGAACTATGAGGCCAATCCTTCGAAGCCCCAACGTAACCGTGCTTCACCGGATTGTAATGGATGTAATCCATGTGCCTTCGCCAATCCGCCTCGTCCCTCAAAAGATGCTCCCAAAACCGCCTCTGCCAGACCTCCTTCTCTCCCCGTTCATTTGCCGAACCTCTGACCCCAACAGAAAAATAGCCCTTGATCAGCCTCCAACGTGTAGAAAAATCGAAATCCCCCGAAGGAAGGTTCCAGATGCAGTGAAAATTTTTCTTTCACCCTATCGAAAGCGGATTGGAGACGCAGGAGATGATCCGGAGCGGTAAGGAATTTCTGACGATGCTGCGTAA
>JAOAHX010000040.1 GCA_026415035.1 Thermodesulfobacteriota bacterium
AGCTGAACCTTCCCCTCTATGAGGACTTTGAAGAGGCCAAGGAGGAGATTAAAAAGGTTCGTAGGACCTCCTTGGGCAACCGGGCGCTCCTCGAGGAGGCCATCGATCGATTCAAAAAGAACCAGTTCAAGGTCCTTCAGGCCAAGGACGGGGAGGAAGCCTGTCAAATCTTCCTCAACGAAATCGGTCCGGAGAAGCTCGTCGTAAAGTCCAAGTCGAACCTCTCGAAGGAGATCGGCCTCACCCCTTTTCTTGCCCAGCGGGGCATCGAGGTGATTGAGACCGACATTGGCGATAGGATCAACCAACTGATCGGCGGCCGGTCGTCCCACTATACCGGCCCCATCGTCCATCTGACCCGCTACGAGATCGCCGAGATCCTATCGAAGCATCTGGGCCGAGAGATACCTCCCGTGCCCGAAGAGGAGATGCAGGCGGTCCGCGAGGACATCGAAGGCTACCTCCAAAAGGCAAAGATCGGCATCACCGGAGCCAATGCCATTGCCGCTAAAGAAGGGGCGATCCTGATCGTCCATAACGAAGGGAACGTGACCCGGGTCAGGACCCGTTCGAAACATCTCATCCTTGCTTCCATCGACAAGATCTATCCGGACATCCAACAGGCCCTTCGGATGGCCAAGCTGGAGACCTTTCTCGCCACCGGTTCCCTCTTTCCCTCCTTCATCGACATCGTCGGAGGAAGGTCGAAATCCTCTGATGTGGAGAAGATCCCCTTCTTCGGGATGCATGAGCCAAAGGAAGTGGTGGTAGTCCTGCTTGACAATGGCCGGAGCGAGCTCCTCGAAAAGGGGGGCGCCTTTTCCGACCTTCTCTACTGCATCGGTTGCGGAAACTGCCTCCTCCATTGCCCCACCTATAATGCCATCGGCCCCTCCTTCGGAGCCGATGGCATGTTGGGGGGAAGGGGGGCGGCCCTCTCCTGTCTCTTCAAAGGGGTGAGGCAGGGGGTAGAAGACGGCCTCTACCTCTGCACCACCTGTGGGCTTTGCGGAGAGGTCTGCCCTGTCGGAATCGATGCCGGAAAGAGGTTAAAGGACCTGAGGCGTTCAAGCTTGAACCATCCGGAGGTATCCAAAGAACTCGATGAGGTCAGCCGCCTTCAATCGACGATCGATCGATACGGGACACCTTACGCCGAGGTGGGACGGGCCAAATTTACCTCTCCGACGGATAAAGCTCCTGTCGTCCTTTATGTGGGCTGCGTGGGCTTGACCACCGAAACCGAAACGACGGGGAAGATGATCGAATTGCTTCAAATGCTGGGCATCGACTTCACCCTCATCGACGAGGTCTGCTGTGAGGCCGTCAAAGAAGATACGGGCTCCAGTTGCAACCCCGAGCGAATCCAGCAGAACGTTACCAAGATCAAGGAGGCGGGCGGCAAGGAGGTCCTCTTCCTCTGCCCCACCTGCCTCAAGACCTTTGTCGAATATGAGAAGGTCCATCCCACCGGTCTCATCCTCAAACCCTTTCTCTCCTTCCTCCGGGAAAACTTCGATTTCAGGGCCTCCGATGGCGATTCGTCGAAGGTGACCTACCACGACCCCTGCCATCTGGGTCGGGGACTGGGTTCTTTTGATGGGGCGAGAGAATTGTTAAAGGGGATCGGGGTTGAAGTTTTCGAAATGGAGCATCACCACCGGGAGTCTCTCTGCTGCGGAGCTGGAGGGGGCGTGCGTGGGTTCTATCCGAAGTTTTCCCGCGACATGGCTCGAAGAAGGGTGAAAGAGGCTGAAGAGGTGAAAGCCGACATTCTGCTTACCGACTGCCTCTCCTGCAAACATAACCTTAGACAAGGGGTGCCCTTCGATGCCAAACTCAAGGTGATGACCACCCCCGAATACCTTCTGGAGAGACTCAAGAGGGGAGAGATTCACGCCTCGCCCAGATAGAACCCTTCCAGAGATTATTTAAACTTTGGCGATTTTTAAAGAGGGCGCGTCTCAGGCATAAAGATTTCCCGCGGTGAGGGAGAAAGGGGGGATTTTTGACGCAGCCCTTAAGCCTTTGTTGAGTCGTTTAGAAAGGTGAGGATCGTGTTCGTAGGGATCGATTGTTTGCTAAAGCAATGAAGCGAACGGGGGATACATTGATCTTTCCCTGTTTTTTGGGGGATCCTCCTTAACCCCCTGGCAAACCACCACGGTACCCCCTCCCTTAGTATCTTGCAACGAAAAGGGAAATCTGGTTAAATTTTAATCGGGTTCACCGCTATGAATCCCCTTGAATCGAAATTTCTCTCTTATCTGGTCGAGAAGGGGATGATCGATCGCTCCGAGGCGGAGAGGTTGCGGTCTCCAGCCCCCTCGAACGAATCTCTTTCGTTGGAAGATCATCTTATCCACTCTGGTCTCCTCACCCTATCCGAGTATCGGAGGGCTTCGGAGGAGTTTTACGGGATTCCTCTGGCCTCGCCGGACGATTACCCCAGAGAGCCGGTCCTGGTGAATCATCTCCCTTATCCCTTCATGAAGGAGTCGAAGGTGCTTCCCGCCCGGCTGGAGCAGGGGGAGTTGACAGTGATCCTTTCCAATCCTTTCGATTATTACACCATCGATGCCATCCGACTGGCCACGGGATATCGCATCCGGGTCCTCGTAGGCAGAGAGGCGGAGATCCTCGAGGCCCTGGATCGACTCTATGGGCTTGACGAGACCTCGATGGGAAAGATCATCGAGGACCTGGAGTCGATCCCCGAATACCGGATGGAGGAAGAGGAAGACATTGACCATCTTCGGGATATGGCGTCGGAGGGGCCGGTCATCCGGCTGGTCAATCTCATCATCTCGAGAGCGATCGAGATGAGGGCGAGCGATATCCATTTCGAACCCTATGAAAATCAGTTCCGGGTCCGCTACCGGATCGACGGGGTGCTCCATGACGTGGAGTCGCCGCCCAAGAGGCTTCAGGCGGCCATCGTCTCGAGGGTGAAGATCATGGCCAAGCTCAACATTGCAGAGAGGCGCCTTCCCCAGGATGGGAGGATTATGCTTCGGGTCAAAGGCAAGGAGATCGATTTCAGGGTCTCCACCCTTCCGACCATCCACGGAGAGGGTCTCGTCCTGAGGATCCTCGACAAAGGGAGCATCCTCCTCGATATCGAGAAGTTGGGATTTCAGGAGGATACGCTCCGGTCCTTTCAGGAGGTGATCCAGCGGCCCCACGGAATCATCCTCGTGACTGGCCCCACGGGAAGCGGAAAGACCACGACCCTCTATTGTGCCCTCGAAAAGATCAACTCGCCGGGGAAGAAGATCATCACCGTCGAAGACCCTGTGGAGTATCAGCTCAGAGGGGTCAACCAGATCCAGGTGAAGCCCTCGATCGGCCTCACGTTCGCCAACGCCCTCCGTTCGATCGTCCGACAGGACCCCGATGTGATCCTCATCGGAGAGATCCGGGATGCCGAGACCGCCGAGATCGCCATCCATTCGGCACTGACCGGACACCTCGTCTTCAGCACCCTCCATACGAACGATGCCCCCAGCGCCATCACCCGCCTCATCGATATGGGCATGGAGGATTTTCTCCTCTCGTCCACGATCATCGGCATCCTGGCTCAACGACTGGTTCGAGTCGCCTGTCCTCATTGCCGCAAGCCCTCCAGCCCCAGTCCCGCCATTCTCAAGGAGATGAAGCTCGATGGGACGGACGGGGAGGTCGAGCTCTTCGAGGTGAAGGGGTGCGAGCATTGCTCCTTCACCGGCTACCGGGGCAGGACAGGCATCTTCGAGTTCTTCAAGATTACGGAGGATATCCAGAGGCTCATCCTTGAAAAGCGGGGATCCCACCTTCTCAAAGAGGCGGCCAGAAGAAACGGGATGCGGACCCTGAGGGAAGATGGCTGGTTAAAGGTGAGGCAGGGAGTGACCACCGTTTCCGAAGTCCTGAGGGTGACCCAGGAAGAGGAACCTCTTTAACGAACCCAGCGAGGATTCTTGATTCACCATGGCAGAGTTCCTCTATAAGGCGACGACCCTGAGCGGCCAGACCGTGGAGGGTTCGATGGAGGGGAAGGACGAGGCCTCCATCGTGCAAGGGCTTCACCGCTTAGGCTACATCCCCATCCGCATCGAACTTGCCGAGAAGAGGGAATCGAGGCTCGGGATCTTTGCCCGCCTTCCTAAGCGTGTCGGGCTCGGGGACCTGCTCGTCTTCACCCAGGAGCTCTCCACGCTTATCCAGGCGGGATTGCCCATGGACCGAAGCCTCCGGATCCTGATCAGCCTGACGGAAAACAGGAGGTTGAAGGAGGTGGTCCTCGACATCCTCAGACGCGTGGAAGGTGGAAGTTCGCTTGCCGAGGCCCTGAACGCCCACCCCAAGATCTTCTCAAAGCTCTATGTGAACATGGTCAAGGCGGGCGAGGCAGGAGGGTTTCTCGAGACCATCCTTTCCCGGCTCGTTCACTACCTTCAGCATGTCAAAGAGATACGGGATAGCCTCCTTTCGGTCATGATCTACCCCCTCCTCCTCACCGCCGTAAGCGGCCTTTCGATCGCCCTCCTGGTGACCTTCGTGGTGCCCCGTTTTGCAAAGATCTTTTCGGACATGGGGCAGGCCATCCCGCTTCCCACACAGGTGGTTTTATGGATCAGTCAATCGGTGAGGGATTACTGGTGGCTGGGGATGGGAGCCCTCCTCCTCGTCCTTCTCTTCTTTAAGGCCTATCTCCAGGACGAGGAGAGGAGGTTTCGATGGGATCGGTTTAAACTGAGATGGGTTCTCGTCGGAGAACTCCTCAGGAAGGTGGAGGTGGCGCGGTTTTCCAGGACCCTCGGCACGTTGCTTCACGGCGGGGTCTCGATCCTCCCCGCCCTCAACCTGGTCAGGGAGATCTCCCAAAACCGGGTGATGTCGAGGGCGATCGGCCTCCTCCATGACCGGCTCCGGGAGGGGAAAAGCCTCTCGAAATCGCTCGAGGAGACCGCCATCTTTCCACCCCTTGCCGTCCAGATGGTCGGCGTGGGCGAGGAGAGCGGAAGGCTCGACGAGATGCTCATCCGGATCGCCGAGGTCTTCGAGGAGGATTTTCAGAGGGGGATGAGACGTCTCATCTCCCTGCTCGAGCCCGTCGTCATCCTCATCATGGGAGGGGTGGTGGGTTTTATCGTCATCTCCATGCTCTTGGCGATCTTCAGCATCCATGAGATCCCCTTTTAAGGGTTTTTGAGGAGGCGCGATGAAAAAGAGAGGTCGATATCGGCAGAGGGGATTTACCCTGATCGAGCTCATGATCGTCATCATCATCATCGGCCTTCTGGCCGGTCTGGTCGGGCCAAGGCTCTTCGGTTATCTGACCCAGGCCAAACAGAAGTCGGCCAAGGCCCAGATCGAACTCTTCGGCACGGCCCTCGATGCCTTCAGGCTCGATGTCGGACGGTACCCTACCACGGAGGAGGGGCTCAAGGCCTTGCGGGAGCGGCCAGCGGGCCTCGATTCCTGGAAAGGCCCCTACCTTCCAAAGGAGATCCCCATGGACCCCTGGGGGAGGCCTTATAACTATAAATCCCCTGGCGATCACGGAGAATATGACCTCTACACCTACGGCCTCGATGGCGTCGAGGGAGGAGAGGGTGAGAATCAGGATGTGGTGAGCTGGAAAGAGACCGGGAAATGAAAACTCGGGGTTTCTCCCTCTTGGAGCTGATCGTCGTCCTCTTCATCCTCGGGCTTTCGATCGGCCTCATCGCCCCCTCCTTCTCGAGGGTCTCAAAATCGGCCGAGTTGAAGGCGACCGCCCGGAAGCTCTCCTCCCTCCTTCGTAACAGCCGGAGCGAGGCGGTCCTCCGGGGAGAGATCCAGAGGATCCTCTTCGACCTTCCTTCGAAGACGGTGAAGGTTCAATCCTTCAAGCCGGAGGCGCTCGAGGAAGAAGGGACGAAAGAAGGTCCTTCACAGGTGAGGACCTTTATGATTCCGGCCTGGATTCAGATCCGGGAGGTGAAGACCTCCGCGGGCCAATTCCCTCCTGAAGAGCCGGCCATCGAATTCTATCCGAACGGAAGCTCGAGCGGGGGTTCCTTTCTGCTCGAAGGGGACGATCAGAGACCCTTTAGAATCGAAGTTCATTCGATCACCGGCGCCGTCAAGATCGAAAGGATGGCCGAGAGGATTTAATGGGGATGGGGAGCAGACAGAAGGGATTGACCCTCCTCGAGATCGTCGTGGCCCTTGCCATCCTCGGAGCGGGCCTGATGGCCATCATCGAGCTCTTCGCAGGCGGGCTTCGTCTCGGGAGGGCTTCGGAGGAGTATACCAAGGCGACCCAGTATGCCCGGTTGAAATGGGAAGAGTTCTCATTGAGGCCCATCGAGACCGAAGGGGTCGAGGAAGGGGAATTCGATAAGACCTATAGGTGGCGAATCGTGACGAAGCGGGTAAAAATCCTTCCTTTCGAGGAGGAGGGTGACCTCACCCTTCCGGTGGAGCTTCTCCATATCCGGCTGGAAGTGACCTGGAAATCGGGGCTCCGAGAGAGGTCGATGGACATCGAATCCTACCGCTGCGTGAAGAGGGAGGCCGATGAGAAGCGGAGCTGATCGGTTCCGGAAAGATTGGCCGAGGGGGTTCACCCTTTTAGAGGTGATCGTCTCCCTTGCCGTGTTGGGGTTTCTCCTTCTCATCCTCTTCGCTGGATTTCGCCTGGGCCTCTCCGCTTGGGAAAGGGGGGAATCCCTCAAGGAAGAAAACCAGAGCAGCCGCATCCTCTCCCAGATCCTTTCAAGGCAGATGAAGTCGGCCGTGCCCTACCGGGTCAAACCGAAGACAGCCGAGGCCGATCACCTCGCCTTCGAAGGAAAGCCCCGGTCGATGAGGTTCGTTTCAACCCTTCCTTTAAAAAGGAGTCGGGCCGAGGGGCTGGTCTACACCCAATACCGGTTCGAGCCGGAGGGCGGACGTCTCCTCCTCTATGAGCAGCGGGTGCTCAACCGGGACTTCTTCGAAGGGGACCCCAAAAAGGAGGACCTCCACGTCCTCCTCGAAGGCCTCGCCGATGTGCGATTCGAATATTATCAGGAGGAGGACGAATCGAAGGGCATATCCGAACAGTGGCTCGAGGAGTGGGATGCGAAGGAGAAGAAGGAACTGCCAGGGGCCCTGAGGATGACCCTCATATTCCGAGAGACCGGAGGAAAAGAGAACACCCTGTCCCTCCTCATCCCCATCCAGGCGAGGAAGGCAGAGGAGGTCCGGATCGGACCCGGGGTGAGGAGGACCGTCCCGAGGGGAGGGCCATGAGCCAGATCACGAGGCAGAAAGGCGTGGCCTTGATCATGGTCCTCTGGGTGATGGCGATCCTCTCGGTCATCGTCTTCGAGTTCAGCTTCGGGATGAGGACCGAACTGAACATGGCAGGACAGTTCAAGGAGGAACTTCAGCTCTACGGGATGGCCGAGGGAGGCCTTCACCGGGCGATCGTCGAATTGATCTACCTCCGAGACCCCAAGATCCGGGAGAAGCGAAAGGGCTTAAAAGCCGAGGAGGTGGCGGCGGAAAAGAGGGAGTGGATCACGGATGGAAGGGCTTACACCGTCTCTTTCACAGGAGGCCGGGCGGAGGTTCGGATCATAGGGGAAGACGGGAAGATCAATATCAATACCGTTTCAGAATCGCTCCTTCGAAAGATCCTGAAGAATATGGGCCTGGAGGGGGATGCGCGCGACGTGGTGGTCGATTCCATCCTCGACTGGAGGGATCCGGACGATTTCTACAGGCTCAATGGAGCGGAGAACGATTACTACCGAGGGCTTGCCGAGCCTTATGATTGCAAAAATGGTCCCCTCGACTCCCTTGAAGAGCTCCTGCTCGTGAGGGGGGTGACGGCCCAGCTCTTCCATGGATTGAAGAGAAAGGATGAGGAAGGGCAGGTGGAGAAGGTCGGCCTGAAGGATCTCTTTTCGATCTACGCCTCCGGAGAACAGATCGACCTGAACAGCGCTCCCTCCCTCGTGATGAGGATGGTTCTCGGGATCCCGAAGGAGGTGAGCGTAGGGATTGTGAAGGCCCGGGAGGAGCGACCCATCGAGAACCAGCAGGATCTTTTGAGAAGGGTGCCTGAGATGGCTCCGTTTATCGCAGAGGCCGCAAGGTTGATCGCCTATCGCCCGAGGACGGCCTATTATACGGTCGAATCGAGGGCCAGGGCTCAGGAAGGAGGGCCATCGCGGGGCCTCAAAGCCATCGTGAAGATAGACGCCCGTGAAAAAAAGGGTTATAAGGTGGTCCAATGGGTCGATGTGATTTAAAAGTTTTTTTCAGAACGCGCTTCTGAGAGAGGGACATCGTGCCAGCCGCAATCGGGATCGATCTGAGACCCCGACATCTGATCCTCACGCTCCTGAAGAGGTCCTTCGGGAGGGTCCGGGTGGTGGACTATGCGATCCACCCGATCGCTCCGGAGGAAGATCGGGAGGAGCGGGAGGCCCAGGTGATCGGAGCGATCCCTCCCTTCCTTGCCAGACATTCCCTTCGGAGGGATCGCATCCACGTCTCGCTTCCGAGGGAGAAGGCGATCGCCCGGTTCATCCGGCTTCCGGCGGCCACGCGGGAAAACCTGAGAAAGGTCTTGGAATACGAATTGCCCAAATATACGCCCTTTAAAGCCGATGAGGTCTACTTCGACTACCATCTCCTCAGAGAGGAGAAGGAATGGCTCACCCTCTTTGCGGCCTTCGTACGGAGGTCGGAGATCGAATCGAGCCTTTCCCTTTTGAAGAAGGTGGGCATCAGACCGATCTCCATCCAGATCTCGACGGTCTCGGCCTTGAACCACTTCTTTTACAACCGGCCCTCTTCGGATGGAGAGGCATCGGTCCTGCTGGAGCTGTTCCCTCCTTTTCTCGAGATGAACCTTTTAAGGGGTTCAGAATGGGAGGAGAGCTTCCATTTTCATTACCATCCAGATCACTGGCCAGCCGAGGTGATAAGAATCTGGGAGCGCTCCGGCCTCCGTCCTGCCTCCGGTCAAAGCGTCAGATGGTTTCTTTTCGGCGAAGAGGGCGAGGAGAAGAACCTTACCCTTCTCAAAGAGTCTGCCGGGCAAGAGAACGTGTTCCGCCCTCCCATCGATAGGCTCAAATGGAAGGGGGATCGAAGAGACCTGGGGCTCCTCTATCCTTCGATCGGCGCACCCCTGTCCGGCTTGGTCAAGCCGAGGATCGAACTCAACCTCCTACCCGAAGAGTTGAGGGAGAGGCGGAGAAAGATCGGAAGGCCCCTTCTTCTCATCCTCCTTTGTCTCTTCGGTCTTTTCGGTGTGAGACAGGGGATGACCCTCTACTCCCAGCAACGGGAGGAGCTGGCCTCGATCTCCGAGGAGGTGAGGAGGCGGAAACCCGAGGTCGAAGCCCTGGAGAAGATCCAAAAGGAGAAGGAGGCCCTTGCTAAGGAGATCTCCGAGCTCGAAAAATTCCAGTCGGAAGAGGTGAGCAAGATCGACATCCTCAAGGAGTTGACCTCCCTCCTTCCCGAGACGGCCTGGCTTTGGAACCTGAAGTATAACGGGAGAGAATTGGAGCTGAGCGGGTACGCGGATTCGGCCTCGGATCTGATCCAGATCTTCGATAAATCGCCCCTCTTCGAAAAGGTAGAATTCCTGGCGCCCGTCACGAAGGAGAGGTTCATGAGGCCCGACGGATCGCAGGAGAAGGAGAGGTTCAGGTTGAGGGTGAGGCTTGAGGCAAGGAGGCCCGGTTCGTGAAGATCTCCTTCCTTCAAAGAAAAGTCAGGTTTTCCAAGAGAAAGTCCCTCTATCTTCTGGTCGGGTCGGTGATCCTCTTCACCCTCGGGGCGACCCTCCTCCTCTCCCTGAGGGAAGAAATGAGAAGGATGGAGGAGGAGACGCTGGTCAAGAAGATGACCCTGGCCAAATATTCCCAGTTTCTTCAGAATCGAAGATCGATCGAAGAGGAGCTGGATCGTACCCGCAAACAGTACGAGTCGCTCCAGCAGAGGCTTCTCGACGGGGAGACCCCCCAGCTGGCGGCGGCCCAACTTCAGGAGATGGTGAAGAAAGCCCTCGATCGAAACGGGATGGCGATCCGGGGATTCAGAATCCTTGAACCGAAAGAGAGCCCCTTTTATCAGCGAATTTCAATCCACATCGATTTCAATCCTGTCAACAACCTCCTCTCTCTGGTCCAGTTTATCCACGACATCGAACATCACGAGAAGGCCCTCGTCATCTCGGAGATGGATCTCCTCGTCCCAAATCCGAGGATGCCCAATCAGATTCAAGGAAGCTTCGTCATTTCGGGAGCGATCAAAACGATCAAGCAA
Organism: Thermodesulfobacteriota bacterium; assembly: GCA_026415035.1. Lineage (NCBI taxonomy): Bacteria > Pseudomonadati > Thermodesulfobacteriota > Thermodesulfobacteriota bacterium. The sequence continues at coordinate 10,303 of JAOAHX010000040.1, forward strand.
GAAAAGACCAAGGGAAAGGGAAGGGAAGGGTGATGCGATGAGG
>JAOAHX010000041.1 GCA_026415035.1 Thermodesulfobacteriota bacterium
GACCTCCTTTACGAGGGGAAATTTCTCCTGCACTTCCTTCAACCGTTTCATGAAGTAGGCGCCCACCCTCTGACAATTCTCCAAGAGGCCCTCCTCGATTAAGGCCTTAAGGGCGGCGACTCCCGCGGCCGTGGCCAGAAAATTTCCGCCGAAGGTCGAGGCATGGTCTCCTGGACCGAAGCTCTGGGCGATCTCTTCCCTCATGAGAAGGGCGCCGATGGGCACGCCCCCTGCCAACGATTTGGCAAGGGTGAGGAGATCGGGTTTGATCCCTTCGTGTTCGTAGGCGAAGAGTTTGCCGGTCCTTCCCATGCCGACCTGCACTTCGTCTAAGATCAAAAGGACCCCCTTCTCGTCGCAGAGCTCTCTCAACCCTCTCAGATACCCTTCGGATGGGACGTTCACCCCCCCCTCCCCTTGGATCGGCTCGAGAAGCACGGCACAGGTCTTCGGCCCGATCGCCTCCCGAACCGCAGCGAGATCATCGAAGGGGACATATCGGAATCCTGGGACGAGAGGAGCATACCCTTTGTGATATTTGGCTTGGCCCGTGGCGGTCAGTGTGGCCAAGGTCCTGCCGTGGAAGGAGCGCTCCATGGTGATCACCTCATATCGGTCCTCGCCCGTCTTCTCCTTCGCATACTTTCTGGCCAGTTTGAGGGCCGCCTCGTTCGCCTCCGCCCCGCTGTTGCAGAAGAAGACCTTGTCCGCGAAAGAGTGCTCGCAGAGGAGGGAAGCCAGCTCGATCTGGGGTTGGATATAATAGAGGTTGGAGACGTGGAGTAACTTTTCGGCCTGGGTCTGGATGGCCCGGACCACCTTTGGATGGCAATGGCCTAAGTTGCAGACCGCCAGCCCTGAAAAGAAGTCGATATACTCCTTCCCCTCGAGATCCCAAATCCGGGTTCCCTTGCCCCTCACCGGAAGGATCGGAAAGCGGTTATAGGTGTGGGCGATCACCTGTTCCGAAAGTTTCATCCAGGTCTGAGAATCCATAAACACGTCCTTCCCTAAGAAATCGGCCGGCCCCTTCACCTTTCTCGTTGGGACGTTTCTCCCTCTCGGCAGATCTGGGTTCCGATTCCCACATCCGTGAAGAGTTCCAGGAGGACCGCATGTTCCACGGTTCCGTCGATGATATGGGCCTTACCGACCCCCTCGTTGAGGGCCTCGAGGCAACAGGTCACTTTCGGTATCATCCCGGCCGAGATGACCTTCTGGGCCAGCAGTTCCTTGGCCTCGGCGACGTGGAGGGTCGGAATCAACCGTCTCTGCCCGTCCAACACCCCCGCCACATCGGTCAGAAGGATCAGCTTCTCTGCCTTCAGGGCCCCTGCGATCTTCCCGGCCACCAGGTCGGCGTTGATATTGTAGGTCTCCCCTCCCTCGCCCACGCCCACGGGAGCGATCACCGGAATGAAGTTCTCTCGCTCCAGGGACTCGATCACCTCGGGATGGATGGCCTTGACTTCTCCCACCATCCCGATGTCGATGAATTCAGGCGAGGGGGTGTCTCCGGCCGGTTTCTTCAGCCTCATCTTCTGGGCCACGATCAACTTTCCGTCCTTTCCGCTAAGGCCGACCGCCTTTCCCCCCTGCTGATTGATCATGGCCACGAGCTCCTTATTGACCTTTCCCACGAGCACCATCTCTACGACGTCCATCGTCTCTGGGTCGGTCACCCTCATCCCTTCGACGAACTCCGACTTCTTCCCCAGGCGGCTGAGCATCTCGCCGATCTGAGGTCCTCCTCCATGGACCACGACGGGGTGAATGCCGATATATTTGAGCAGGACGATGTCCAGGGCAAAACTCCTCTTGAGCCCCTCCTCCTCCATCGTGCTTCCGCCATATTTAATGACGATCGTCTTGTTGGAGAACCGTCGGATATAAGGGAGGGCCTCCACCAGCACCTTGGCCTTATCGATGGGATTGTCCATGGCTTCCATCCTCTCTTCACAAAATGAACCGGCTCAAATCCTCGTCCTCCACGAATCCTTTCAGCTTCTCCCTTACGTAGCGGGCATCGATCACCATCACCTGACCGCTCATCTCGGGCGCATTGAAGGAGATCTCGTCGAGCAACTTCTCCAGGATCGTATAAAGCCTCCTCGCCCCGATGTTCTCCGTCCTTTCGTTGATCCGGGCCGCCATCTGGGCGATCTCCTCGATGGCATCCGGCTGGAATTGGAGTTTGACCGATTCGGTCTCCATCAGGGCCGTGTACTGTTTGATCAGGGCATTCTCCGGTTCCGTCAAAATTCGGACGAGATCTTCCTTCGTGAGGGGATCGAGCTCCACTCGGATCGGAAACCTCCCCTGCAGTTCCGGGATGAGATCCGAAGGTTTGGAGACATGGAAAGCGCCGGCCGCGATGAAGAGGATGTGATCGGTCTTGACCACGCCATACTTGGTCGAGACGGTAGTCCCCTCCACGATGGGCAAGAGGTCCCGTTGGACCCCTTCTCTGGAAACGTCGGGACCGTAGGTCGACTCCCTGCCCGCGATCTTGTCGATTTCATCGAGAAAGATGATCCCGGACTGCTCCACCCGTTCGATGGCCTGCTTGATCACGGCGTCCATGTCGATCAGTTTCTGGGCCTCCTCCTGGGTGAGGATCTGTAGGGCCTCGGGCACTTTCACCTTTCTCTGTTTCTTCTTTTTGGGGAAGAGATTTCCGAAGACCTCTTTGAGGTTGATATCCATCTCCTCCATCCCCGAGGCCGCAAAAATTTCCACCAGGGGGAGGTTCCGATCCACCACCTCCACCTCGACGTACCGCTCGTTCAACTTTCCGCTCCTCAGGAGTCGGCGCAGCTTCTCCCGGGTCTCTTTCGTATTCTCTCCCTCCCGGCTTTTTCGCGCAGGAGGGAACAGAAGGTCGAGGAGTCTTTCTTCGGCGATCTCCTCGGCCCTCTGTTGGACCTTCTTGGTCTCCTCGGCCTTCACCATGTTGACGGCCTGATCGGTCAGATCCCTGACCATCGATTCCACATCTCGTCCCACATACCCCACCTCAGTAAATTTCGAGGCCTCGATCTTGAGAAAGGGGGCCTGGGCCAACCTGGCCAGCCTCCGGGCGATCTCCGTCTTTCCTACGCCGGTGGGGCCGATCATGATGATGTTTTTGGGAGCGATCTCGTCCCGGAGGGGTTCGGGGATCTGTTGACGCCTCCATCGGTTCCGCAAAGCGATGGCCACCGAACGCTTGGCGTTCTTCTGGCCGATGATGTACTTGTCCAGCTCTGAAACGATCTCTCTCGGGGTGAGGGTCTGCTTCATAGCTCTTCGATCAGAATTCGGTCATTTGTATAGATGCAGATCGAGGCGGCGATCTTCATCGCCTCTTCCGCGATGGCCCTCGCATCCAGATCGGAAAACTGGGTCAAAGCCTTGGCAGCCGCGTGGGCATAGGGACCACCGCTTCCGATGGCGGTCACCCCATCGTCAGGTTCGATCACATCCCCGTTGCCGGAGATGACCAAGGACCGCTCCTGATCGGCAATGAGGAGCAGGGCCTCGAGCCGTCTCAAGACTCGGTCCGTTCTCCATTCCTTGGCCAATTCCACCGCGGCCCTCAGGAGGTTCCCGTTATACTGCTCCAGCTTCTCCTCAAATTTCGCGAAGAGGGTGAAAGCGTCTGCCGTGGCCCCGGCGAATCCTGCCAACACCTTGTCGTGGTAAAGCCTGCGAACCTTCTTGGCCGTATGCTTCATCACCGTATCGCCGAGGCTGACCTGGCCATCCCCTGCCATCACTACCTTCCCCTTGTGCCTGACGCAGAGGACGGTCGTCCCATGGGCCCGACTCGCCTGTCTCTCCCCTTTCAAAGAAGGCCTGAGCATTGTCACTTCTTCATCCCCCTGGGGTGGGTTCGGTCGTACACCTCCATCAACTTCCCTGGACTGAGGTGGATGTATTTCTGGGTGGTCGATAGGCTCGCGTGGCCCAACATCTCCTGAATCTCCCGGATATCCGCGCCCGCATCTAACAGATGAGTAGCGAAGCTATGTCTGAGGCTATGGGGGCTGATCTTCCGGAGGATTCCGGAAAGCCTGGAGTATCCCTTCACCAATCGGCCGACGCTTCGGCTCGTCAACCGCCCCCCGCGGTGGTTGATAAAAAGGGGACCTTCTTCCTCCCGGTTTCCCCTGGCTTGAAGATAGGCCTTAAGGGCCTTCAAGGCCTGTTCGCCCACGGGGACGATCCTCTCTTTTCGTCCCTTCCCCATCACTTTGACGATCCCCAGAGAGAAGTCGATATCATTGCCGTTGAGGCCCACCAACTCGCCCACCCTCATTCCGCTTGAATAGAGAAGTTCAAGGATGGCCCTGTCTCTCAAGGCTTTGATCCCTTTTTTCGGTCGGGAAGCCCCCCCTTTGAACCTCTCCGGAGATTCCACCAACTCAACCGCCTCGTCCACCGTGAGCGTCGAGGGAAGGGTCTTTTCAACCTTTGGGGTCGCCACGGCCTTGGCCGGGTTTGAGGGGGCGATCCCCTCCCTGACCAGGAAACGATAAAAGGACCGAAGGGTGGAGATCTTTCGGGCGATCGAGCTCTTTCGATGGGTCCGGTGAAGCAGGCTCAGAAACTTTCGAATGGTGATCCGATTCACCCGTCCCCAATCCACCCTGTCCCTGTCCAGAATCCCTGCCTCATGCCTTCTTATAAAATCCTCGAACTCCTCCAGATCTTTCTGATAACCTCGGCAGGTATGTGGGGAGGCGTTTTTCTCCGCGGAGAGATACTGGAGGAATTGGCGAACCCGCTCGTCTTTGGGTTGGGGAGGAGCCTCCATTCCCGGTTTCCTTTTCGTCGACATCACCCTGAAAACTGAAATTTTATTCTATAACATAGAAACCCTTCAAATCAATAGGAACCCGACCCCACCCGTTCATTTCCCCTGAGTTTTATTGAAAAACAGAGACGGGAAGCCACCGGGCCATTTTTTCATTGACATTTATGGCCATTTTTGTATAAACTCTCATTCACCATTCATTCAAAGGAAAGGGAGGTGAAAAACATGGGAGATCCAAGGGTGGCAAGGGTGACGGAAATTATCGCAGGTTCTCCAAAAGGGTTTGAGGACGCCGTAAAGATCGGGTTTGCCCGTGCGACCAAGACCCTGAGGGGAATCACAGGACTGCGGATCATCGAGTTCCGGGTCGCGGTCGAGAATTCAAAGATTGCGGAATACCGCGTCAGAATGGAAGTGATCTTCGTCCTCGAAACCTGAGAAAAGGGGGGTCCCGGAGAGGCCCTATTCCTCTTTCGACGAAATCGGTCCGGAGGGATAGGGCCTTCGCCTTTGCCCCAAACTCCTTTTTTCAAGACCTTCTTGTACCGCTCTCAACAATTCGGCCGGTTCCACGGTGGCCGTCCCCACC
>JAOAHX010000042.1 GCA_026415035.1 Thermodesulfobacteriota bacterium
CCCCGCCCGCGAGATCGACCGTGGAGGTCTCCCGGCTTCCGAGGGACGTCGATCTCGAAATCGAGGCCATCGCCTTTCGGAGCGAGGGATAAGGGGTGGGGTTTCTTGACGTTGCTAACCTTTTACGTTGAAAACGAAGACACCCCCTTTCGATGGGTCCAATTGAAAGTATCGTTTGAGGGATTCGATATTCTTTTCACTCAATTCTGTGCCTTTGCTCAAGAGGAGGAGCCCTGTTCCGCTCCTGACATCCCTTGAGAGGATCATCCCGACCTTCAGTTGGCTGACAAGGAGTTCTTTTTCCGTGGCCTCCGACCTCACGGGGATGGCTTTGTAGGTCTCTTTGAAAGCCTCTTCAAAACAGGGGAGGAGGTGCGGATCAAATCTTTTTCCGGAACCCGCTCTCACTTGATTCAGAACAACCTCTTGGCCATTTCTTTCTTGGAATTGTGTAAATAGGCGGTCCGCAAAGTTAGCCAGTGCGATGATTCTTGCGCCGAGGGCGATGGAATCTCCACGCAACCCATCGGGAAATCCCTCTCCGTTTAACCATTCGTGATGTTGGCGGATGAGCTTCCCCGCATTCCTTAAGTCCTCCACCTTGTCAATCGCGGTTTGTCCTCTGATGGGATGAAGCTGATATTCTTTCAATTCCTCAGGAGTCATGTCCTTGCATTCTATCAGCAGTAGGGCATCGGGCATCCCTATCTTTCCGATATCGTGGAGCAGGGCCGCTACGTAAAGGGTGTCGACCTCCTCCTGGCCCATCCCCATTTTTACCGCCATCTTCCTGGAGAGTTCGGCCACATTTTTGGAGTGGTTTTTTACCCTTCGGTCTCGAAGTTCGATCAACTCAGAAAAGGCCTGGATGGTATGGTCAAAGTTGGCCCTCAGTTTCCGGTTGAGGGATTGGAGTTCCTTGTTTTTATTCTGAATCTCGATGGTCTGTTCCTGGACGAAATATTGGAGTTGATCATTCCAGCGGTTGAGTTCCTCGTTCTGTTGCTTTATCTTTTCGGTGAGCATTTTGTTTTCTTGAATCAAGGCGTAACGATGGAGGGCATCCCGAATGACCTGGATCAGCTCTTCATCCTTCCAAGGTTTGGATATGTAGCGGTAAGCCTCCCCCATGTTGATTGCATCGATGGCGGCTTGGATGTCGGCATGCCCTGTGAGGATCATCCTGATGGCGTCAGGGGCGATTTCCTTGGCTTTGGAGAGAAATTCCGCCCCGAGCATCCCCGGCATTCTTTGGTCCGAGATAATGAGGCCGATGTCCGGATGATGCTTCAAGAGGGTCAATCCCTCTTCGCCCGATTGGGCCGTCAGGACGTCCACGGGTTCTTCCATCAACATCCGTTTTAAGGATCGGAGGATGTTGGGCTCATCATCCACCAGAAGAACCCGAGCCGACCTTTCTGGCAGATTTCCTGTCCATCCCGTCGTTCCTTCGTTTCTCAACCCTTCTGCCATCGGATTCTCCCCCACCGTCCCTCCACGACCTTTAACCTTTGAGGGGCTCCCAATCGAAAACCATGACGATCCCCTCCTGCTCCGACCGAACCTTGATCAGTTCCCCCTTGACCCTCACCAGGAAACCTTCCTCTAACAAACAACCGGAGAACGCTCCATCCGTTAGGATCTTTTCGATCATTTCGTTGACTTCTGTCGGAAACACATGGTTTCTATGGATCCCGGAGGAAAATTTTCCATTTTTTCCGAACCGTTCTGCCCCTTTTTTATTACACTGGGTGACCCTCCCATTTAAGTCGAGGCCGATCACGGCGATCGGAAGGGAATCCAAGATGTTTTGATAGGCCTGGAGCGCGTGGTTTTGAGCGAGGAGTTCGGCGGTTTTTTCCTGGACGAGACGATGGAGGTTTTCGTTCACTTCCTGAAGTTCCCGATTTTTCCGTCTCAATTCCTCTGAGAGTCGGAGGTTCTGTTGTTGGAGGTTATACCATTCCACCGCCTTCGCCAAGGTGGTTTTTAGCTCGTCCACGTTCCACGGTTTGGGGATGAATTTGTAGATCTGTCCCTCGTTGATGGCCGAGACGACCGCCTCTGCATCCGCATATCCTGAAAGCACCATCCTAACCGTATGCGGCCATTTTTCCCGAACGGCCTTAAGGAAATCGACCCCGTTCATCCCCGGCATGCGATAATCCGAGATCACCACGTGGATGGGGGATTGATTTTCGAGGAGGTTTAGCCCCTCTTCGCCAGAGGTGGCGGTCAGCAGTTGATACTCTGGGAGGCACAGGAAGACGCGAGCGAGAGCCTGGAGGATACTTTTTTCGTCGTCTACGCACAGGATATGGACCTTTTCTCCCACATCAACGCTCCTTCACCATGGGCAATCGGATGAAAAAGGTCGTCCCTTTGCCCACCTCGCTCTGAACGGTAATCTCCCCTTGGTGCTTTTTTACAATCTCATAAACAATGCTTAGCCCCAATCCGGTCCCCTTTCCCACTTCCTTGGTGGTGAAGAAGGGTTCAAAGATCTTCGAGAGATTTTCCTCGGGGATGCCACATCCCGTATCCGAGATGGCGATGAAGATGGCCTCGTCCTCCACCCAGGTTTTGATGGTGATCTCGCCCTGTTTGTCAATGGCCTGAGCCCCGTTGACCAGAAGATTCACAAAGACCTGATTCAGCTGCTGAGGGTAACATTTAATCCGGGGGAGAACGCCGAAATCTTTTTTCAGAGTCACTTTATATTTCAATTCATTCCATACGAGATGGAGGGTGCTCTCGATACATTCATTGATATCGGCGTATTTGTAGTCCGCCTCATCTACTCTCGCGAAAGTCTTGAGGCCCTGAACGATCTTCCGCACCCTTTCGGCGCCCTCCAGAGATTCCCGGATCAGATCTGGAAGATCGGCGAGGATAAAATCGATCTTGAAATCTTCCTTTAGGCGCCTCACGGATTCTTGTCGCTCCAGAGAGCCCGGGGAGGCGATGGCTTCGCATTGGACCTGGATGAATTCGCTTAACCGGTTCGCATATTTTTCGAGGGTTCCGAGGTTGCTCGAGATGAAGGCCATGGGATTGTTAATTTCGTGAGCAACCCCCGCGGCCAACAAGCCAATAGAGGCCATTTTCTCCTGGTGGAGGACTTTGGCCTGGGTGTCCTTCAACTCCCGATAAGCCTTCTGCAACTCCTTATTCTTCGTTTCCAGAAGTTGCATCATCTTGATGAACTGCTCGCTGATCTGATAGACGGGATCGGAAAGGGACTGGCGGTAGACCTCACAGTCGAGACACTGGGTGCAAAGAGAGGGGATGGGGGGAGGCACTTTGGATTGGCTCTCCATCCCGACGATTTCCCAACATTTCAACGCCCCCTGACCGAAGCAAGGGCAAAGGCGATTCTCGCAATTCAAGATTTCATAACATTTTTTCAGGTGAGGATTGGTTGGGTCCGGTCTGAACCCTTTTTCTTGCATCACCTGGTGAATCATCGAGGAGATGGTGTTAAGGGCTTGTTGGAGCTTAATCCTGTTCTCTTCGACCTCAAAATTTTTTACCTTCAGGGTCTCCGCAATCCGTTTGAGCTCCGTGACGTCGTGAATCGCGATGACGCTCCCCATCACGTCCTGGTTTTCTTTGTTTTGATAAGGATAGGCATTGAGCGTAAACCACCGCCCGGTTGGACCATGATAGACCTCCGTTCTTTTCTCGGAGACATGGTTGGGTAAAAGCTGGTGTTCGTTGAGAAGCTCTTTCCAATTCCTTCCGATGATCTCTGCATCATTTTTGCAGGTAAATTCTTTAAAGACCTGGTTACAACGCTTCACACGCCCTTGCTCGTCTGCGAGGAGGATCATATCTCCCAGACAGTTCATGGTTGTTTCCAACTCTTCTTTTATAACCCCCATCTCATGATTGAGGAGATGCAATTCTTCATTCCGCTTGAGGAGAGCCTCCTGGGTCTGCCTCAAGGTCCTCTCCACCCTTTGGCGCTCCGAAAAAAGGAGCGCGTTGGAGATAGCCCCCGCAATCTGATTTCCGATCCTTTCGGCTACCCTCATTTCATTTTCTGTGTAGGCCTTTGAGGTAAAGGATTGAATGATGAGGATCCCAACGACCCGATCCCTTGAAATCAGGGGAATTCCCATAAACGATCGGAGGCCCGAGCGAAAGTTTTCCAAGAAATTAGGATAGCAAGCAACGATTTCGTTTTCATCTTCGGTCTGGATGAGGACGCTCCTGCGTCGATGTATGATCTCTTGGTAAAAAGGCCCTTTCATTTCGAGGGTGGTTCCCACGAGCCTTCCGTCGATTTCGGTACCGAAGGCATAGGCAATGGTCACGGAGGTTCCGTCTGGGTTGATCGTGGAGATGGAAATGCGATCGAAGGAGAGAATGTTACCAACGACCTCGGCAAAACGAGCGTAAACCTCATTGATATTTAGGGTGGAACTGATGATCTGGCCGATCTCGGCCATGATGGCATTCTCATGGGCCACCCGCCTGGCGGTCTCTTCACTCTTTCTCAATGCCTCTTCGGCTGTTTTTCGTGCGGTGATCTCTTCGACTGTGCCCGTGTAACGAATGCCAGTGTCGTGGAAGACCGGTGCGGAGCGGAAGTGGATCCACCGGATTCTCCCCTTCCGGGTTAGAATCCGGCATTCTTTCGAATAGGCGGAGAGGTGCTCCATGGCTGCGGACCACTCCTTCCAGATCGTGTCCCGTTCCTCAGGAAGAAACCAATTTGGAAGTTCTGTGGTGAGGCTCTCCGCCAAAGTCATCTCAAAAATTTCCTGCCATTTCGTATTGGTATAAAGGCACTGCCCTTCAGGAGTGACTTCAAAGATCCCAAGGGGAAGGATTTCGGAAATGAACCGGAAACGTTCTTCCCCTTCGCTCTTTTGGGGCCCGACGGGTTTAGGTCTGACTTTCACGAAAGATGACATAATTTCCATCCGCCGAATATAACCCTTTGAATATTAAAGGATTTTTTAAAAAGTCGGCCCGAAACACGGAGGGGTTTGAGGACCGAAGGGATCACTTCCCCCTTTAAAGGCGGATATCGCCCTCATCAGAAACATTCGGTTCATTTGACGGAAAACTTAATAACCGATCTTATTTGAACGAAGAGTCAAAGGGGTATAAGGAGGATAAAGAGGTGGGATTTTCGAATAGGGGGAAATTAAAACTGTCTAATTTTCAACCCGAAGGAGTTTCTTATCCCCTTCGGGAGGGTTGAGCTCGACCTCGAAGGTGATCGATTCGATCTTTTCCCTGGGGAGGGAGAAGCCGAAGATGAGCACCCT
>JAOAHX010000043.1 GCA_026415035.1 Thermodesulfobacteriota bacterium
GCGATGGAATCTCCTTTTTTGAACCTGGTTTTCTTTAAAATTTCTTTATCTTCGTCTTGGATGGGTGTCCCATTTTTCTCCCATCGATAGGTGAAATAGATAAAATCTCCGTCTGGATCCGACGCCTTAACAATGGCCTTGAGATCGTCGCTCGATGTTGGGATTCGAGGTTCAATCCTCACATCATTAAGAAGAGGCGGAGCATTAAGGATTTTTACAGGATCGGAAAGATAGGGTTTCCCTTCGGCCTTCCCATCGGATGGCAGGATTTTGATTTGAATGATATCTCCCTTTTTAAAAGAACCGCTTTTTAATACGTGAAGGGTTTCGCCCACCATCTCTCTCTCATTTTTCAACCACTGATAAGTGTAGGTGATGGGGTCGTGGTCAGGGTCCTCGGCCTGGACCACGACCGCGAGATCTTTTTCGGCCGTCGGTTTATCCGGAAGGATGGTCACCGACCTGATCACCGGGGGCAAATTGGTTCTCTGGGAGGGTTCGCTTTTCTCGGATCTTCCGCAGGAGAGAAGGGACAAAAAGAGTGGAAGGACAAAAAACAGACTCCCTTTCTTCCTCAAAGATTTTTTCTCCATATTGCCGTTTATACAAAGAAACAATAAAAAAGTCAAAAGAAAATCAAGTTTCCACGATGCCGTAATCTTTTATTTTATAGAGCAGAGCCCGATGGCTGATCTCTAAAAGACGGGCGGCCTGTGTGTGATTCCCTTTTGTCTTCTGGAGCGCCTTGCGAATCAGCTCCATCTCAAGGGCCTTTGAAGCCTTTTTTATCGAATACTCTTCTTCAGGGACGGGCACGTTGGGGATTTGGGGGGTTACATGCTGGATCTCAAAGGGAAGATGTTCTAATTCAATCCGTTCTCCATCGGCCAGCACCACTGCCCGCTCAATGGTATTTTCAAGCTCCCTCACGTTTCCTGGCCACCGATAATTCATCAACACCTCGAGGGCCTTTGAATCAACCTCTTTGACATTCTTGTTCAGGTTTTGGTTATGTTTTTGAATAAAATGCTGGACCAGGAGCGGGATATCCTCTTTCCTCTCTCTGAGGGGAGGGATGGATAGGTGAAGGACATTCAATCGGTAGAAAAGGTCGTCTCGGAACCTTCCCTCATTCACCTCCCTCACAAGGTCTTTGACGGTAGCAGCGATAACTCTCACATCGACCTGGATTGATTTCGAGTCCCCTACCCTTCGAATTTCTCCCTCCTGAAGGACCCTCAGCAGTTTCACTTGAAGAGGGGATGGCAGTTCTCCAATCTCGTCGAGAAAGATCGTTCCCCCATCGGCCTCCTCAAAGAGTCCCTTTTTGGTTCGAATGGCATCGGTAAAGGCGCCTTTGACATGGCCGAAGAGCTCGCTTTCGAGAAGGGTCTCAGGGATTGCACCGCAATTGACTGGTACGAAGAGCATCTTGGATCGGTCACTATTGTAATGGATCGCCCTGGCAATTAACTCCTTCCCGGTCCCGCTCTCTCCGGTGATGAGCACGGTCGATTTATAAGGGGCCACCTTCCGGATGATCTCGAAGATTTTCTGCATCTTTTCGTTTTTGCTCACGATGTTCTCGAAGCTGTACTCTTTTTTAACCTCCTTTCGGAGCTGTTCATTCTCTTTTCTCAGCCTCTCCCTCTCCTCCGCTTTTTTAAGAACCAGGATAATTTCATCTGGTTTAAACGGTTTTGAAATATAATCATAGGCCCCCATTTTCATGGCTTCAATGGCTGTATCGATGGTTCCATAGGCAGACATCATGATGATGGGTGTCTCCACCCCTGCTTTCTTAGCTTCCTGAAGAAAATCGAGCCCGTCCATCTGGGGCATCCGGATATCGCAAAGGATGTGGTCGAAGACGGAGTCTCCCAACTTGCGCAATCCTTCCGCCCCATGGGCAGCTCCTTCTACATCATATCCCTCCTTCTTGAGGATCACCGTTAAGACATTTCGAAAGTTCTCCTCGTCATCGATAATGAGAATGCGTTTGGAAATCATCGGCCCTCCTTCTAATTAAGAATGGGCTTGTCTATCCTCTCTTTAAAACCGGAAAATAGATCTCGAAGGTCGTTCCCTTCGCCGCCTCGCTCTTCACCTTGATCTCTCCTCCGAAAGATTCAACGATCCGAAGGGATATCGAAAGGCCCAAGCCCGTTCCTTTATCAGGATCTTTTGTGGTGAAAAAGGGGTCAAATATCCTTCCCTTGTCCTCGGCTTTGATCCCGATTCCATTGTCGGTGATCGTGATCTTGACCAACTGGTCGCCCGGAGAGAATTTGGTAAAAAAAAGAGAAAACGGATCTGGGCTCCTTAGATGTGAAAAGTCAGCCTCCAGGGGATCGTCTTTTCTTCTTGGTGGATAGGGAAGATGGACCGGGCCTTCCATCTCCTTTCCTACAATTAGTTCCTCGGTCCCTATTTTTAAAACCCCTCCCTCCGGCATGGCGTCCACCGCATTCATAATAATATTGATCAAGACTTGGGAGAGCTGGGATTCATTCCCAGAAATTCTCGGGAGGTCAGGCTGAAGAGATAATTGGGTCTCGATATTTCTAAAACTTTTCTGATAGGAAAGCAACGAGAGGGTTTCTTCAATCACCCGATTCACATCGACCTCTTGGACCTCTAATTTGGAGGGGCGAGCGAAATTGAGGAGTTCTTTAACGATCCGGTTGATTCTTTCGATCTCCTTCTCGATCCGCTTGGTATAGTCTCTTATTTCTTCCTTAGTTGCATCCTCTCTGGCCAGGATGTTTGTGTAGCCCAAGATGGAGCCAAGAGGATTTCCAACCTCATGGGCCACCCCCGCGGCAAACCGGCCGATGGAGGCAAGTTTCTCGGTCCGCAGCAACTCCTCTTGGGTCTGCTTCAGCTTGGCATTGGCTAACTCCAGGGATTGAAGATGTATCTCAATCTTTTTCTGTTTCTCCCTCAATTGTTCGGTCATACGATTAAAGGATTGGACCAGCTGGCCGATCTCGTTATTAGAATTGGCTTCGATCGTCTGATCGAGATCTCCCTGGCTGATCCTCTGGGTTAACCTGACCAGATCTTTCAAAGGATTGACTAACACCCTCGAGAGAAGAAAGCTTCCGAAAATAACCAACACGAAGGAATCGAGAACGATTAAAAGGAGGAACATCCTCTGATATTCAATCAATTGCCTCATGACATCTTCGGTTGAGACCTCCATCAAAACCCCTCCGAAAACCCTTCCCTGAAACCATAAAGGAGAGGCGATGACAACTTTTTTATAATCCCTGGTGAATAAGCCCCCCTCCTTTTCAACCTTGGACAACAGGGTTCCTGTGTTCATGGCCGATTGAAGGAGGGGATGTTCAGGAGACCGTCCTCCTTTTAAAACGCTATGGCTTGCAATGAGCCTCTTGTCCCGGTCCACAAGGGTTACCGAAAGCAACGGCCGGCCCTTGCCATAGACCTGGATAAAGTCTTCGATCGCTTTTTTCGCAGGGGAGGGAAACGCCTCAAATTCTCTCCTTTCAAGGAGGAGGTCCAGGATGGTTTGAAAATCCTGAACCATGATCTCACAATTTCGTATCTTTGCTTGGAGGATATGTTTTTCGTTGGCCCTCAAGGTGGTAAACCCTATTAAAAAGATTGCCACCAACATCAGAAGGGAGATGTTGACCACCACCTCTGTCCGCAAGGAAAGATTTAACCTTTTAAATAGCCAGGAGGGTTTTTGCATATCGAATTCAGGAAATGAAAATGGATAATCCTAAGGAAGAAGACGAGAACTTTTTCTCCTTTATCTGTTCAGATAGAGATACCACCTGATGAGATGCTCTCCCCAAAAAAGTGAAATGATGGCCCCTAAGGCCAAAAAAGGTCCAAAGGGAATCGCATACTTAAAATCTTTCCCTTTGAGTAAGATGATCGTCACCCCGATGACCGAACCGATGAAGGAGCTGAGGAGAATGGTCAGAAAGACAGATTTCCAACCTAAAAAAGCCCCGATCATGGCGAGAAGCTTGACATCTCCTCCCCCCATTCCCTCCCTCTTGAAGAGCCATTGATAGACCATCCCTACAAGAAAAAGACTCCCGCCGCCGGCAAGGGCCCCTATCAACGCGTTAGAAAAAGTAATGTTCGGAACGATTAGGGAACCCAAAAGGCCGACGCCAATGCCGGGGAGGCTGATCACATCCGGGATAATCTGATGATATAGATCGATGACGGTGATGGCAATAAGGGCTGCGACAAAAAGAAAGTAGTAGAGATAATTCCATGAAACCCCAAAAGTGGCAAAGAGAGAGAGGGAACTTAGGGCTGTGAGCGCTTCCACGATTGGATATTGAATCGAGATCTTTTCCTTGCAGGATCGGCATCTCCCCCGGAGAAACAGGTAGCTGAGGATAGGAATGTTATCATAGGCCTTTATGGGCGCCTGACACCTGGGACAGTAGGAACCAGGCCGAACGATCGACTCTTCCTTTGGGAGTCTGTGAATGCAGACATTCAAAAAACTTCCAACGATCGCTCCAAACACCACCGATGCCAAGATTAACATGAAAGGTTCTCTCTTCCTTTAAGATCCTTTGCCGAATCGGCCTACCTCTGGAGGTCCTGTACCATCCATCTTAATTCTTCCGCCTTGACCTTTGACTTCTTGGCTACCTCCACCGCCTTCGAGTAATACTCGATCGCCTTTTCCCTATCCCTCAACCGGGTGGCATAGAGGTTTCCTATCTCTTCATAAGGATTGATGATATGGGGGGCCAAAGCCGAGGCACGGTGTAATTCCGACAAGGCAAGGTCGTACTTTCCCCATTCTTTATACACATAGGCCAGCCGATAATGAAGCTGAGCATCGTCAGGGCGTTTCTGGATCAGATATTGAAAAATCTCCTCGGCTTTCAAGTATTCCTTCTGTCGCAAGAAGAGAATGCCGAGGTTGATTTTGATATTGTCGTTTTCGGGATCCAGGTGCATGGCGATCATCAATTCCTGAAAAGCCTTTTCGAACTCTCCGATTTTTCCATATACGATTCCGAGATTGTTTCTCGATTGATAATCGTAGGGAAGAATCTGGATCGCTTTTTCGAGGTATTTGATGGCTTCTTCATCCATCCCCAGGTCCATATAGACGACCCCCATCAAAGCGTTTGCGGTATTGCTTTCGGGGTGTTTGGCCACAGCATCAGACCATAAGGTGTAACTATTCTCCCACACCTTGTTCTGCTGGATCGTGAGGAAGGAATACCCGGCGAGCAGAAGGCCGAAGAGGACCGAGGAG
>JAOAHX010000044.1 GCA_026415035.1 Thermodesulfobacteriota bacterium
AATCATCGTCATGAATCTCTATTCGATTTGCTACTCAAATTGATCACAAAACCAGTGGCAAATCTTTTATAATCGCCTAAATCTAATTCCCTGAGTTGGTCAAGTTCTTTAGTTAATTTTATGAGTAACTCATCATGTTTTTTCTCATCTCTATAATTCATAGGTTTCCTTTTTAATGCATAACATTATTTTTTAATTTTATTCTATAAACGGGGAGATTATATACAGATTGTGTAGGGTTGTCAAGGAATTTTTTGATTAAAGATATTGATTTTATGAAATTATGTCGATATAATACTCAAAAATTAAGTATTAAATAGAGTAAGCTGAATTTGAGAGGTTGTTATGTTAAAAAATTACGAAGCTTTTCTGAACAGGAAAAGCGGGCTCAAATCCCACCATATTCCGTATTACCTTAAGTGGGTTTCGGATTGTTATCATTTTTTAAATTTGCCCCTGTCAAGCCGGTTAAATAGCGATCAGAAGAAACAGTTTCTCACGGATATGGCAAAACGGCATGAAGACTGGCAGGTTAAACAGGCTGATACAGCCTTAAGGTTATATGATTACTTCCTTTCGAAGAATATAACAGCAATAGAAGGGGAGGTCTCCTCCCATGAGGAGACCTGGAAGCCTCTCGAAGAGAAGATGAGAGAAGCCCTGAGGCTACGGCACAGATCCTTCAGCACAGAGAAGACCTATCTTATCTGGTTACGAAGTTTTAGAGGCTATGTGGCCGACAAGCTACCCGATCAGCTTGGGGGAAGGGATCTCCAGGATTTTTTAAGCCACCTTGCTGTGGAGAAGAAAGTTTCTGCTTCGACTCAGAATCAGGCCCTCAATGCGATCGTCTTTTTCTACCGCCATGTCCTGAATAAAAATATAGACCAGGAATTGAGCGCGGTGCGGGCCAAACAGAGGAGACACCTGCCGGTGGTGCTTACGCCCAAAGAGGTCCAGAACATCTTCGATCAGATGTCGGGGACGACGAGGTTGATGGCGATGCTGATTTATGGGGCAGGTTTAAGGCTTCAAGAATGTTTGCAGTTAAGGGTTAAAGACATTGATCTTGAAAAGAGCATTCTCATTATCAGATCAGGCAAAGGAGACAAGGATCGGAGAACCATCCTGCCTGAAACCCTGAAGAATGATTTAATCCATCATTTGGGAGAGATAAGATCGCTCTATGACCAGGATAGAAAGAGCGAAATCGCCGGTGTGTGGCTTCCGGGAGCCTTAGAAAAGAAGTATCCGAATGCAGGAAAAGAATGGGGCTGGTTCTGGCTTTTTCCATCAAAATCTCTCTCGGTTGATCCGAGAGGCAACATCGTCCGAAGACACCATGTTCATCAAGCCGCCCTTCAGAAAGCCTTCAAGGTTGCGGTGGGAAAAGCGGGAATTACGAAGCAGGCCTCTGTGCACACACTGAGGCACAGCTTTGCCACCCATCTTCTTGAGAACGGATATGATCTCCGGACCATCCAAGAGTTGTTAGGCCATAAAAATCTTCAAACGACCATGATCTACACCCATGTTGCCAAGAAGAATGTCCTCGGCGTAAGAAGTCCACTGGATAGGGGCTGATTTTTCTTCTCCTTTCCGATTAAAATTAAATGGGTACTTGCGTAAGGATGAAGCTCCATTCTATGGGAGAGACGTTTCATATCCAGTGGCATATCACGAATCGCTGCAATCTCCGTTGCGTGCACTGCTATCAGGACGGGTTCTCGTGGGACGGGGATCTCGGCCAGGAAGGTTTGATGAGGGTTGCCGATCGTATTTTCGTATTCCTCGAGGACCGACGGCTGAGAGGCACCATCCATCTCACGGGAGGGGAGCCCCTCCTAAAACCTGAATTGTTTGCTCTGCTCGACTACCTCGATCGGAGCCCGCTTATCGAGGAGTTGGGGGTTATCACCAATGGGCTTCTTTTGAATCAGGAGGTCTTAGCAAGATTTTCAACCTGCTCCAAACTGAAGAAGATCAAACTCTCCCTCGATGGGGCGAGTGAGAAGACGAACGATTCGATCCGGGGGATGAGGACCTTCGATACGGTCCTCGAGAGGTTAGGATCGATCCAAAAAGTAAACCAATTCGAGATCGTCTTCATGTTTACCCTCATGAAGAGGAATTTCAGAGAACTTTACGCTTTTTACGACCTTTCCCGAGGCCTGGGCGTAAGTGGGTTTATCGTCGAACGGTTCGTCCCATGGGGCAGGGGAAGGGAGAAAATGAGCGAGGTTCTGGGGAGAGAGGAGTGGTCAGAGGTCAAGCGGACGCTTTCGGACCTCTTCTCGATCGAAAAGGAATCGCTTCTCCCCTACCAGGCCTTTCAAGTCAATTTCAGCGAGGAGGGCTCCGAACTCTCGGGTGCTCCTTGTGTGATCGGACAGGATGGGCTTTGCCTCATGCCCGATGGCGAGGTCTTTCCTTGCCGGAGGTTTCCCGTTTCGATCGGAAATCTGCTCCAGATGCCCCTGCGGGAGATCTGGGAGGGTTCGGAGCTTTTAAACAGACTGAGGCAGAGGGAGAATTTGAGGGGACGGTGCGGCCAATGTGGGATCGAGGGTTGCAGGGGCTGCCGTGCCCTTGCCCTTGCCCTGAGGGGCGATCCCCTCGCCGAGGATCCCTGCTGTGGGATTCCGGAGAAAGCGGGTTGATGAGAATCTTCAGGTCGGGGTTCCCCTTAACCCGATGGCCTCGGCGACCTCCTGCATCCCTTTGATCGTATCGTCGATCAGTTCGTCGAGGCTTATGCCGAGCATCTCGGCTCCCTTTTCGATGACCGACCGGTCCACGCCCGCGGCGAATCGCTTATCCTTCCACTTGTTCTTGACCGACTTGACCTGGACATCGAGCACGCTTTTTGAGGGTCGGATCAGGGCGGTGGTCACCACCAGCCCGGTCAGCTCGTCGATCGCATAGAGGTACTTTTCGAGAAGGGTTTCGGGCTTGACCTCCGAGCAGATGCCCCATCCGTGGGAGACGGCAGCCCGGATATACTCCTCCGGCCATCCCTCCTCTCGGAGGATCTCCCCGGTCTTTTTGCAATGTTGATCCGGGAATCGTTCGTAGTCGAGGTCGTGGATCAGACCGACGATCCCCCACTTCTCTTCGTCCTCTCCCAGTTTACGAGCGATATAACGCATCGCGCCCTCCACGGCGTAGGCATGTTTCCGAAGACTATCGCTCTCGTTGTAACGGTGGAGGAGGTCGAGCGCCTCCTGTCGGGTTGGACTTTTCTCTGCCATGGTGCGCATTCCTCCTTGCGATCCTTCTTTACCATTTCATTTCAGGGCGGGTCAAGGGGCTCCTTGAAATTGACTTCCCTCAGGGATTGGGTTATTCGATGAAGACATCCGACCTTGCAGGAGGAGGCCATGCCGAAGATCGCCGAAGGAATCTACTTTATTCCGGGACGGGACGAGATGATGCCGGATTCCCATACGTATCTCATCGGATTCCCATCTTCGAAGGACCTTTCGTTGATCGATCCCGGGCTCGCTGGGAAGGGGAGGTATAAGCTCGATTCGATCCGGAAGTTCGGGATCGAACTCGAGGAGGTCAAAAGGATCATCATGACCCATACCCATTTCGACCACATCAGCGCCCTTTCCGAGGTGCAAAAAGAGATTCCCTGGGCAGAGCTCTGGATCCATCAGGCCGAGGCCGACCCTCTCGAAGAGGGGGATGAACGAACCGTCTACGGGATGGAGATGTTCCAACAGGTCTGCCAAATGCAGTACGGGATGAGGAACGGCGCCTTCAAAACGAAAGTTCACCGGAAGCTCCAGGGTTGCGAGACCCTGAAGATCGGGGGGATGGCCTGGGAGGTCGTCCACATTCCTGGACATTCCTTGGGGAGTATCGGCCTCTATGCTTCGTCTGAAAAGGCTCTCATCCCGGGCGATGTGATCTACGCCGATCATGCCATCGGCCGATTCGACCTCTTCGGCGCAGATGGCTCGGTTTTAAAGGAGTCCCTCCGACGGCTTTCGGAGCTCGAGGTGAAGATCCTCCTTCCAGGCCACAACCGAACGGTGACGAATTTACCGAAGGGCTACATTCAGGAGACCCTGACCCAGTGGGAACCTTATCTTGGCTGAGGCGATGAGGAGGCCTCGATTCCAACGGTTTTTGTCCTTCTTCTTTGTCGGGTTCGTCCTCTTTTCGGAGGGCAACCCCGTTTCTGGCCAGCCCAAACAGGAGATCTGGTATCATACCGGTTATCCAGGGGGAGTGGTCGGCCCTCGCTCGGGGATGTCGGCCCTGACCGGGCCCACAAAGATGCCGGCCATCTTCGAGGCCATCTGGCGAGGCCGTCTGGTCCCCTGGGAACAGATTCATACCGACCATCCCCTGGTCATCGGCCGGAAGCCTCCTGCGCCACCGATCGACCTTGATAGCCTCCGCCGAGTTCACACCGATCGCTATTTAAAGGCCCTCTTTACGGGAGACCCCCCTCACCTGGCCACCTCGCAGGGGCTTCCGACCTGGAACGAGAACATCGCGAGAGGATGGCTTCTCAACGTGGGCGGGCTTTACGAAGCGGCCCGAACTGCCATTCAGAAGAAGACGATCACCGCCAACCTCGGCCACGGATATCACCATGCCACCGTTCATCGAGGCTCTGCGTTCTGTACGATCAATGGCCTGGTGGTGGTCGCCCGAAGGCTGATTCGAGAGGGAGAGGCAAGGCGGGTGATGATCCTCGACCTCGACCATCACGAAGGCAATGGCACGGCGGAGTGCATCCTGGGGGACCCCGAGATATGGAACGTGACCCTCTTCGGAAGTTACATGGGAGGTCCTCCTTCATCCTCCAACAACCATCCCTTTCAAGTTCAACATGGGGCCTTTGAAGTCGGGGAGAGAAGGGATGTACATTACCTTGCGGTGATCGCCCAGTTCCTGCCCGAATTGATTCAACGTCAGAGGCCGGAGCTGGTTCTCTATCAGGCAGGGATGGACCCCTTCGATGGTGCCTCGATCACCCAGAAGGCCCTCGAGCTCCGCGATGCCTTTGTTTTCGCCCTTTGCCGATCCCTAAATAT
>JAOAHX010000045.1 GCA_026415035.1 Thermodesulfobacteriota bacterium
GTTCCACGACGATGTCCATCCCCTGTCCCTTTGTAATTCTGTCCACCTCTTCAACGACGTTGACCTCTTTGGCGTTGAGAACGATATCGGTGCCCATCTTGCGGGCGAGATCGAGTCTTTCCTCCGTTACATCGACCCCGATCACATATTCCGACCCGCTGAGCTTGGCCACCATTTGCGCATAAATGCCAATGGGTCCGCATCCGAAAACGATCACCTTCTTGCCCGCCGGCTTCGTCTTTGACAGGGCATGGACCCCGATCCCAAAAGGTTCCAGGGTAGCGCCGATCTCGTAGGAGATGGAGGAATCGAGCTTCCAGGCACAGACGGCGGGGAGGAGGGTATATTCCGAGAAGGCCCCATCCCTATGGACTCCCAGGATTTTCATCTCTTTGCAAATGTGTTGGAGGCCGGTCATGCACTGATAACAGTGGCCACAGGGGACGTGCGTTTCGGCGGCTACGCGGTCTCCCCTCTTGAAATTCGTCACTTCCTTACCCACCTCGACCACCTCGGCCGCATATTCATGGCCGAAAAGGAGAGGGAGTTTGATCCTCGATGCCGCATATTCGTTCCATTGATAGATGTGGATATCGGTGCCGCAGATCGCAGCGGCCTTTACCCTCACCAAGAGATCACGGTCTCCTATCTTTGGGACAGGGAGGTCCGTGAGCGTTGCGCCTCGGATGGGTTGGTCTTTGATGAGCGCCTTCATGCCTTGCTCCCTTCTCCGTCGGATGGGGTAGGGCTTTGAGCATCTCGAGGGTACGGAGGAGGGCATCTTCTTTTCCAAAGGCCCCGGCTTTCGTCACGACCGTAAGCCCATCCCAGTCCCCTCCGATCAGATATCCCTCCACGATTCCCTCTTGTAATTCTCCTGCGATCTCGATCCCGTCGGTGTTGAGACGGTTGATCACGTGCTGTGCCGTCTCCCCTCCCGTCAAGACTAAGACCAGATCCGACGGCTGAATCTTCGAACCCTTTAAAGCGGCCAGGACGACGGAGGCCAGGACATTCATAAGGGATTGATGGACGGGGGTTGTGGCCGCCTCCGGAGAAGACAGCCTCTCCGAGGGGGTCTTTAGAATGGCACTATGCTCCCTTAAAGCCCTCGCCACCTTCTGAGAAAGGGCCTCCTTTCCTTGCTCGGCTTCCGAATCTTTCCCTACGATCAGGGAGCGGTCGAGCTCAAAGGACGGGATAAAGCTTCGTTCTATCTCTTCTAACTGCCGATGGGTGACGCTGGAGGCTGTTCCGCTTACGATCAGGAGATGCTTGGACGTCCTGTTTGGCGGAATCCCTTTCGTCTCGGAAGGAGCGAGCTTTCTCGCCACTTCTTCAGCCAGCCCTGCAGACCCGACGAAAAGCGGTCTTTGATCCATCGCGAAACCGACCTCGGCGATGTTCCTCAAATCGTTCCGGCTCACGGCATCGAAGATGATGATTTGGCTCCCTTTCGCCTGCTCGTCTTCGACCGCTTTTTTCAATGCCTCCATGGCCGAGGCGACGTGAGTCAAGTCGATCCAGCCCACTTTGTGGTGGGATTGTCGTTGGAGGATCTTATGGACGTGGGACTCCAAGATGGGGGAAAGGGGGCTTCGAGCCATCTCTGTTAAAGCGAGAGGCTTTTCGCCGACGATCAGGATGCCTCCGACCAGGGTTCGTTTCTGTTCAGGGTAGGTAGGGGTCAAGAAGCAGAGGGATCCGTTCGTTTCTTTTAGTATCGCATCGACCTCGTAACCGATGTTTCCCCGTAGCGTCGAATCGATCTTCTTATAGATGATAGGAAAGAGGCCGCGATCAAAGCCCTTGAGGAGATTTGAAACCTTAAGAAAAGCCTTCTCAGGGTTAAGCCCCCTCGTATCCGTATTCACGGCCAGGACATCGATGTGTCTATATCTCCGAAGGTCGATCTCGACCCCATCCTGTAAAGAGATGAGCAGGGTACGGAGACCTTTTTTAGCAAATTGGGCCCCCGCATCTGCTCCCCCGGTCAAATCATCCGCGATAAGAAGACATCTTTGAACTGCCATGGGCCCCCTTTCAGGGATCCAAGATTCCGAACCACTTATTTCTATTAAGAGCAATAGGTGTGCCATTAGGTAATGTTTTTAAAAGTCAAGGAACTTCAACATGTTATGAAATTTTTGGACAAGGTCAGATCCTTTTTGACCTTCTTTTGTTTATTTCTTAAACAAATTTGTCTCAAAAGTTAACGAAGGCTACGGGAAGGCCATCCCGCCTCGAAAGACTTCTCCGTCAGGAGGTCTTGGTCCGTTTCCAGAGCGTGGTACGACTGATACCCAGGAGTTTAGCGAGGTCGGTCTTTTTGAGTTGAGAGGACTCGGTGATTCTCTTGATCCAGAGGTTTTCGAATTCCTTGAGGCTCAGGCATCTTGTTTCATCCACTTCCGGGGGTCTGGTCTGCTCCGACCCTTTCAGCTCTTCCTGAATCCAATCGGGAACCTTCTCGAGGTGATGGGTGAAATTCTCCGTCAGGTGGGCAAGCCTCTCGACCAGGTTTTTAAGCTCTCGAACATTTCCTGGCCACGTGTATTCACATAGCATTTTTTCCACTTCCTTGTTGAAGATATATCGTTTCGGGATTCTGGAGTTCAGCCTGAGGATAAAGTGCTTGAAAAGCGAATAGGCGTCCCTTCCCCTCTTCCTCAGGGGCGGGATGTTGAGTTGCAGGACGTTCAGCCGGTAGAAGAGGTCTCCTCTGAAACGTTTTTCTGCGACCTCTAAGGAGAGGTCCCTGTTGCTGGTGGCGATGATGCGGACCTCCACGGGGATCACCCGATCATCCCCGATGGGTTGGACCTCTTTCTCCTCGATCACCCTTAGAAGACGGCTCTGCAAATTCAGAGGTAGCTCGCTGATCTCGTCGAGGAGAAGCGTTCCCCCATGGGCCAATTCGAACAGCCCCTTTTTGCCTTCTCTGCGAGCCCCTGTGAAGGCACCGGGTGCATATCCGAACAGCTCGCTTTCGAGGAGGGGTTCCGGAAGCGTGGCGCAGTTGATCGCGACGAATGGCCTTTCGGAGCCGAAACGTTCATTGTGGATGCTCTGAGCAAACATCTCCTTTCCCGTTCCGGTCTCTCCTAAGATCAGGACGGTTGAAGAAGAGGCAGAGAAGCGCTTGGCCCTCTGGATCACCTTCAGGAAATCCTCATCCTCCGTCAAAATGTCGGAAAAGGCATATCGGGCTACATGGCCTTTCAGGTAGAGCTCGTTTCTGATTTTTCTTTCCGCCTGTTGCAGTTTTGAAATGCTCCTGCCTACGATCAGGGTCCCGATCTTTTCACCGTTCGATTCGATGGGAAGATAATCGAGCAGAAGGTGCTTTCCTTCCACAGAGGCCAAGTAGTTTCGCTGAGGGGTCAGTTTCTTCTTCATTTCGGTCAGGGGTTCGGTGGGATAGAGGAAAAGGGGGGCTCCTTTAATTTGGTGTTCCTCCTTCCGGAAGAGGCGAAGGGCGGCTGGATTGCACGATTGGATCCGGTCGTTGGCATCGAGGATGACGATCTGGTCATCCACCGAGTCAAGAATGGCCCTCAGTTGGTTCATCGTGCTCAGATAGTCGCGGCTCTTTTGGGCTTCGGAGCGAACCACCTCAAGGATCCGGTAGGCTTCGTGAAAGGACTGAAGGATCGACTCCTTTCCCGATTCGATCAAGATCGAGGGGTATCCCAGTTCATTTGCCCGAGAGATGACCACCTTGTCTCCAATGATGATATCGACGCCGGCCCTTCTCGCTTCGTCGATTTTTTCAGGGACCTCCCCCTCATGGCGGACGGTGAATACCCTGAGGTTCAGGTTGAGGAGATCGGCCAGCCTATCTGACCCATAGACGACGTTTCCGAATCCGATGATGCCGATCTTTTGGTTCTTGTCTGGTATCTTTTGAAGAGCGGTCAGGATGTCAAAAGTGGTGACCTGGATTTCCACAATCGGGATGGAGAGCTCCCGTTTCAACAATTGAGCTGTTCCGCCACGACTGATGATCACCTCCGTTCCCTTTTCAACCAGAAGGTGACCCTTTCTCAGTCCTTCCTGGAGGTCGCCCATCTCAATCGCAATGGGTCGTTCAAACTCCGCGATAAGGGTGCAGGCGAGTTCTGCCATTTCGGGATAGGGGGCGACGAGGGCAACGGGATCGGAGTGATGTGTCACGTTTGAATCTCCGGGACTATTTTTATATGATTATTTAAAAAGGTGTCAACACGTCATCCCGAGGGGACGATCGGGTGCTTGGGCCTGAAAAGGAGGGGAGAATTCTTTCTTGAACTCCTTCTTATTTTGGAATAGGATACGGTAGCCATGGCCAGAGGCAGGATGAAATTAACTCGGCAAGAGTTCGAAGAGGCCGTGTGGACGGCCCTCGAAAGACTTCCCGAGGGGGTTCGGAAGAAGATGGAGAACGTCGATGTGGTGATCGAAGACCAGGCCGATCCCGAGCTCCTTTCGGAGATGGGTTTGGATTCTCCTGACGACCTCTTGGGTCTTTATCAGGGGATCCCCATCACCCAACGAGGGGTTGCTTACGGAAACGTCCTTCCCGACAAG
>JAOAHX010000046.1 GCA_026415035.1 Thermodesulfobacteriota bacterium
GCGCACAACGTCTCAAGTTCCTGGAAGATACCGGCGACCGTCTTTGGTGAAGATCGAAAGGTAGATATGTTGCGGTCCTTCAATGCCTTCAGGTATGGATCGTGGATCCTTCCTTGGACCACGACCAGGTCCGGCCTCAAAGAGGCGATTTTTTCAGGATCGGGGAAGGCAAAAGATCCGATCCTCTCCCTGTCCTCGCTCTCTTCCGGCAGGAGGCACTGCTCTGTAACCCCCACGACCATCGATCCCAACCCTAAAAAGAAGAGGTTGGCCGTGATCGAAGGGGAAAGGGAAACGACTCTTCGAAGGGGCTTCCTCATTTCTTTCTCCATCCCGTGCCTCTTTTAGACAAAGGGGAATAGGTTAAAAAGTCTCCTTTCACTCCTTCTCCGCCTCCTCTTTCTTTTTCAGGATCATCACGCTCAGCCCGAAGCCTTCCATCTCTTTGAGATGAAGAAGGTCGGTCTCGAGGATTCTTTCGTCGGGATACGTCAGGTTCTCCATCACGATGGCCTTCCGGTTCTCCACGCCCTGTTTTAAGAGCGCTTCCGCAATCTTCTGGGGTGGGAAAGCCGGATCGGTGAAGAGGAAGACCTTCGAGGAATCTTTGATCTTCGGGATCAGATCGTCGATCTTCCGGCCGTGGAGGCTCAGGAGGGTGGCATCCTCCCATCCCTCTCCCAGCCTGGCGAAGGCGATCTGGAGAGAGCTCACCCCGGGAATGACGGTGTATTCATCCTTTTTTAAGATACGGGAGATCCGGCCCAGGAAACTGTAGAGCCCAGGATCTCCTGAGACGAGCACGGCGATCCTCTTCCTCTCCCTCTCCCTCTGGAGAAAGGAGAGGACCTGGTCGAAATTCCCTTCGATGAGGATCTCCTCCTTGCCGAGGGGCTGAAAGGGACGGAGGTTTCGCCTTGCGCCGATCAGGCAATCGGCGGACTCGATCGCCTTTTTCGCAACGGGGAGGAGGTAGTCCTCTGTTCCCGGTCCGATTCCGATGACGAAAACCCTATTCACGGTGCCTTCCCAAAACCTCCCCTTCGAGGGAGAGGAGGATGCATTCGATCAGGAGATCCCTTTCCAAGAGGCCTTTGATCCTCCTGACCACTTCCAGGGCGACCTCCTGAAAAACCCTTGTTAGAGCCGCCTCCTTCAGAATGGGGATCTTCGCCTCGGCCGTCTTTTCCCTGAGGATGGCCTCGACGACATCAGGGCTTGCCCCTTTAAGTTTCGCATAATGGGCGATGGTCTCCATCCTTCGGTCTCCGAATCGAAAGTGGGTATCGAACTGACCAGCCGCCACCTTGACGAGCTTCCCGATATGGCCGATGAGGAGGACCTCTTCGAAGCCCTTCTTCGAACACTCCTCCAGCATGAAGCCCACATGGTCCCCGATCTTGATGAAGGACTCTCCGGAGAGGCCCAGGATCTCCCGGCAGTAGCGCTCTCCGACATAGCCCAGGACGAGGGTTGCTTTTCGCTCTCCTTCGGCCCGCAGCACGTCCAGACGCAAGGAAAGGGATGTCTTGTAGGCGTCGATCGACTTCGGCTCGACGATCCCGGTCGTGCCAAGGATGGAAATCCCGCCCACTATTCCAAGTTGAGGGTTGAAGGTGCGTCTGGCCAAGGACTCTCCATCTGGAACGGTGATGATCACCTCCAGACCCCTTCCCTCCGAAAAGATTTCGGATAATTCCCTGAGGATCATCTTCCTGGGCGTTGGGTTGATGGCATGTTGGCCCACCGGGACGGCAAGCCCCGGCCTCGTCACGATGCCAACTCCTTCGCCACCCTTTATGGTCACGCCTCTTCCTTCCACAAATCGAACCTCGGCATAGATCTTGGTCCCATGCGTTACGTCGGGATCGTCTCCTGCGTCCTTGACGATTCCACATCTGGCGAAGCCTTCGCCGAGTGCCGGATCGATGATGGGAAGACGGAGCTTCAGGCCCGATGGCGTCTCCACCTCGACGGATTCGACCTTCTTCCCGGTGGCCAGCATCAGCCCCGCGGCCTTTGCCGCCGCCTGGGCGCAAGTCCCTGTCGTATAGCCCTTTCTCAACCCCGACATCGGCTCCTCCCCTTAAGCTGACCCAGACCCGACCAACTTGAGGATCTCCCTTCTCGCCTCTCCGATGGTGAGGGGGATCCGATCGAAAGGGAGCCGATCCTCGTTCTTAAGCCTGTAGATCAGCTCAGCGATCAGGGGAAGCCTCAGGTCGAACCTCTCCATCTCGGCAGGCGCTGTAAAGACCTCTTCAGGTCTCCCCTCTTTCACGATCCTCCCCTGATTGAGGATATAGAGCCTGTCCACAAAAAGGGGGACGAGGTCGACGCGATGGGTGGCGATGACCATGGTGATCTTCTTCTCCTGATTCAGCCTCATCAGAAGATGGATCATCTCGTGCTCTCCCATTGGATCGAGGCCGTCGGTCGGTTCGTCGAGAAGCAAGATCTCGTGGTCCATCGCTAAAAGGCCCGCAAGGCAGGCCCGCTTCTTCTGGCCGTAGCTGAGATGATGAATGGGTTTCCCCGCATAGTCCGCCAGGTCGACCGACCTCAAGGCCTCTTTCACGTGGGAGGCGATCTTCTCTTCACTCCATCCCATGTTGATCGGTCCGAAGGCCGCATCCTCGAAGACCGTTGCGCCAAAGAGCTGGTCGTCGGGATCCTGAAAGACGAGCCCCATCTTCCGGTAGATCTCCCTCGAGGGGAGGCGTCTCACCTCTTGGCCATCGAGCAAGACCTCCCCTTCGAAATCTTTCAACAACCCATCCAGCACCTTGAGGAGGGTGGTCTTTCCAGAGCCGTTGGCTCCCAAGAGGCCGATCACTTCTCCCTCGCGGATGTCGAGGTCCAGATCGGAAAGGGCGACGGTCCCGTCCGGATATCGAAAGCTTTTGATCCGGGCGGAGAGCCTTATCCGACGATCCATATCCCTCCCATGGCGATGAGGAAGAGGCCCGAGAAGAGGACCTCCGTAGGATTGAAAGATCTTCCCTTCCAAAGGGGGATATGACCATCATAACCTCGTTGAATCAGGGAGGAGGCGATCCGCTCGCTCTGTTCAAAGGCCTTGAGCACCAAGGCGCCCGACAGGGTGACAAAGGAACCGATGCTCCGGGCGAGACCACTGTAGCCGAGGCGAACCTTTTGGGATTGGTAGATAACCGCGGCATCCTCCAGCAGGACGAAGAGGTAACGGTAGGCAAAGATCGAAACCTCGATCAAACCTTTCGGGACCCTTAACCAGGAAAGACCCGCCAGAAGTTCTCCAAAGGAAGTCGAAAATCCTAATAGGCCCACAATGGAGACGGCCGAAAGAACCCTGCTCACGATCCTCAGCCCCTCCATCAGACCATCTCGATAGCCTGAAAGCGTAAACCCGATCAGCTCGATGGAAAAGAGGGGCTCCCTCCCCGAAAAGAAACATTTCAGGATGACGATGACAAAGGAGATGAGCACAGGTTCAGAAAGCCTGAGCAAAAAGGCCCGGAAGGGAATCTTCATGTGGAGGATCGTAACCAGACAGAGCAGGGTGATAAGGCCTGGAAGAATAAAGCCCCGATGACTGATGACCATGAGAAGGAGAATCAGGGTGACCAGAAGCTTCACCCTCGCATCCATCCTCGAAAGGAGATGGTCTCTTTTAAAAGACTCAGCGAATCGCTCCATTTCTCCTTGTCAACGGCTCTCCTCTGTCCTGCAGGAGCACCCTCCAGTTATACCCTGCCACGAATCCTCCGATCGCACCTGCCATGAGAAAGAGAAAGAGGAGAAGGTCCCCCTGGTCTGTGTTGATCAGGGGTTCCTTTGCCTCTCGGCCGTGTTCCTGAGCAATCTTCTCGATGACCGTCTCGTCCACGCCCGGCCATTTCTCAGAGGCTATGGAAAGGAGAGGAAACAGAGTAATCAGCCCCAGAACGATTAGAAAACGTTGAAGATGGCGCATTGTGTTTTGAACCTTCATATGGCCTCCTTTGGTTTTAAGACGTGCATTTTAACCAGAAGATCGGGCCGCTTTCTGGACAGGAGCACCACCATGCCAGCGGTCATTGCTCCTTCGAGGATCCCCAGTGGGATCTGGGTAGGCATAAAAGCGATCAAGATCTTCCATAGAAGAGGCATCATGGGAGAATCGCCCTTGATTCCTGAGGCCAGTTCAAAAGAAGTGGTGAAGTAGGTTGCCCAGTCTGCAAGCAATCCTGCCATGAATCCAGAGAGGGCAAGATTCATTTTCATCGAACGCAATACTTTAAAAGTGATGAAACCCGCAAGAGACCCCATCACGCCCATGGAGACCACGTTCGCCCCAAGGGTGCTCAATCCACCGTGGGCGAGAAAGAGGGCCTGAATGAGCAAAGCTACAGTGGCGATCAAGACGCTGATGGCCGGTCCCAGAAGGATGGCAGAGATTCCCGTCCCGCAGGGATGGGAGCAGGTGCCTGCGATGGGCACGGGCACTGGCATGCAGGAGATGACGAAGACGACCGCCGCCATCAGGCCGACCAGGGGCTTAAGGGAGAGGTCCGAGGAGGAAAGTTTTTTGAG
>JAOAHX010000047.1 GCA_026415035.1 Thermodesulfobacteriota bacterium
TATCTGGGAAACATCCTCAATTACTTCGTCCAAGTGGACCATACCCTGATCCGAGTTCAAGCCCCCTATGATAGGAGGCAAAAGGAAGGGGAAGAGCTATTCCTCTTCCTCAATCCGGATCGATGTATCGCTCTTCCCCAATAAGACCCTTGGAAAGATATTCCCCCTTGGGGAATACGGGAAGGAAGATATGAAAGGCAATCCCTATCGAAGCACGGAAAGTCCACGAGATCGTCATAGAATTGTCAAGAAATCTTTTTAAAAAGGTATGGGGTGATGTCGGGCAGGCCGATCGATTGAGGAATAAAACAGGAACGGGGGCCTAAAGGATTTAAGAGGTTGGCAACAATCCCTTTATCAGAGGAGGTGCCTTATGCGTAGAATCATCCTTCTTATCACCGTTTTCTTTCTCATTGGGGGACTTGCGGGTCTTTCTGAGACATGGGCGCAGAAGGAGAAGGGGAAACTCAAATTATTGCGCCTCACCTTCTACTATCCTGTTGGTGTCGCGGGTCCGTTGGCGAGGGTGATCGGAGAGATGACGGACCGATTCAACAAGGAGTATGAAGGGAAGATCGAGGTGGTCCCTGTCTATTCCGGAGATTACGATCCCACGATGCAAAAGGTCCAGACCGCCATCATGGCCGGCAATCCTCCTGATATCTTCATGGTGGAGATCTCCGAACTTCCGACCCTATTAGCCATGGATGCCGTCCTCCCCCTCGACGATTTCATCAAGAAGATGGAGAAGGGGTACTGGGAAGACTTCTATGCCCCCTTCCGGGAAAACGCTACGGTCGGCGGGAAGATCTACGGCGTCCCTTTTCAACGGTCCACCCCTGTCCTTTACTGGAACAAGGAGGCCTTTAAGGCGGCCGGCCTCGATCCGGAGAAGCCTCCTAAGACCTGGGACGAATTGAAGGATTATGCCACCAAACTTAACATCAAGGATAAACAGTGGGGGGTGACGATCTCCGGAGGGTGGAACGACTGGCTTTTCGAGGCCTTTGTGAGACAGAACGGGAGCTACCTCATCAGTCCCGATGGCAAGAGGGCTAATTTCGACTCGAAAGAGGCGATCGAGGCGCTGGATTTCTGGGTGGAGCTGAAACATCGGCTCAAAGTCGGCCCGCCCCACAGCACCTGGGGGTCCACCCCTCCGGACTTCGTGGGCGGAAGGACCGCCATGCTTTACCATTCGACCGGCATCCTGACCTTCCTCAAGCGCTCGGCCAAGTTTGACTTTGGGGTGGCCTTCATGCCCATGAAGAAGACCTATGGAGCGGCCGTGGGCGGAGCCAACCTGATGATCGCGAAAAAGATTTCGAAGGAACGTCAGGAGGCGGCCTGGAAATATATTGAATGGATGTCCAACGTCAAGAACGTCGCGGAATGGAGCGTGGCTTCGGGTTATGTGGCGGTGAGACAGAGCGCCTATGAGGATCCCGCGATGAAAGAGCATGTGAGCAAGAACCCGGAATATCTCGTTGCAAGAGATCAGTTGAAGTATGCCCACGGAAAGATGATGGCCAAGAATTTCCAGAAGGTTCGGGAGATTCTGAAGCGGCAGCTCGACGACGCCGTGGCCGGGAAGATCGCCCCGGCTGAGGCCCTGAAGATCGCCCAGAATGAGATTCAAGGGGTGATCAAGTGAAGGATTAGAATCCAGGAGGAAACGGGGAGGGGATGGGGGTCCCATTCCCTCCTTTCATCTCCTTATGAGACGCATCGAACGTTGGACGAGTTACAGTTATCTGTTTCCGGGGCTTTTCTTCATGGGGGTCTTCACCTTCATTCCGGTCTTCATGGCCGCCTATCTCTCCCTGTTTAAATGGAATGTCAGTCACCCCGAACCGACCTTCACCGGTTTGTCCAACTATGTAGAGGTTTTCAAGGCCCCCCTTTTCTGGTTGGTTTTGAAAAACAACCTCCTCTATGCCTTCACCACCATCCCGATCAGCATGGGCCTCGCCCTCTTTCTGGCGATCCTGATCAATCAGAGGATGGGATGGATCCGGAGCCTCTACAGGGGATGTTTATTTTATCCCACGATGATCCCCATGGTGGCGGCGGCGATGCTCTGGGTCTGGATCTTCAATCCGGGGTTGGGGATTTTCAATTACTATCTCGGGTTTCTCGGTGTTCCGAAGATCGAATGGCTCTACGATATGCGCTTCGCCCTCCTCGCCATCATCATCATGAGCATCTGGAAGAATTTCGGCTACTACATGCTCATCTTTCTGGCCGGCCTTCAGAGCATCCCCAAGCATTATTATGAAGCCGCGGCCATCGACGGCGCGACCGGGTGGAAACAATTCCGGTACGTCACCTTTCCCATGCTCGCCCCGGCCACCCTCTTCGTCTTCGTCGTGGCCATCATCTCCTCCTTTCAGGTCTTCGATCAGGTCTTTGTAATGACCCAGGGCGGGCCAGGCGATCGGACGAACGTCTTGGTGTTCTACATCTATCAACATGCTTTTCGATTCTGGGACCTCGGCATGGGATCCACCCTGACCACCCTCTTCATGCTCGGGCTTCTGGTGGCGATCTGGTTGGTCTTTCGGGTGATCGGGAGGAGAGTCTATTATGAAGTTTAACCGGAAAGTCAGAGACCGTTTGGGCCTCCATCTCGTTTTGATGCTGGTCTCCCTCATCACGGTAGCCCCCTACCTTTGGATCCTTTCCACCTCTTTGAAATTCAGGACCGATGTCTTTACGCCTACCCCCCAATGGATTCCCTGGCCCATCAATTTCAAGAATTACCTCGAAGTCTTTCAGATGGCCCCGTTTCACCTCTACCTCGTCAATACGATCATCGTGGTCACGGGTATTCTGGCGGTCCAGCTGGTCACCATTACCCTGGCCGCCTATGTCTTTGCTCGCAGAAACTTCTGGGGAAAGGAATTTTTCTTCTTTCTCTTTCTCATCCAGATGATGATCCCGATCCACGCCACGTTTTTGCCGAACTTTCTCACCTTGAAGCATTTCGACCTCTTGAATACCCGGGTGGCGATGATGCTCCCGTTCTTTGCCTCCGGATACGGGACCTTCCTCCTTCGGCAGGCCTTCCGGCAGATCCCAAAGGCCCTTGAAGATGCGGCGGTGATCGATGGGTGCGGGGGGTTGAGATTCCTTTGGCACGTCCTGATCCCATTGGCCAGACCGACCCTGGTGGCCTTTTCAATCATCAGCGTCGTGAGCCACTGGAACGACTACCTCTGGCCCCTCATCGTGACCGATACCCCTGAGGTCCGGACTCTGACCATCGGGTTGGGGATGTTTGTTCAGCAGGAGAGCGGCGCGGACTGGACGCTTCTGATGGCCGCCACCGCCTTTGTAACCGCCCCCATGCTCCTCTTCTTTCTCATCTTTCAGAGAAAGTTTGTGGAAAGCTTCATGTTGAGCGGGATGAAGGGATAAAGGCGTTTGGAAGGAAACCGGAAGGGAGACCTATGGCACGGGTGGTTTTGCAAAACGTCTCAAAATATTTTGGATCGGTTCAGGCCGTTAAAGATTTCAGTCTCACGGTGGAGGACAAAGAGTTTGCCATTTTGGTGGGCCCCTCGGGATGCGGAAAGTCGACGGCCTTAAGGATGATCGCCGGGCTGGAAGAGCCCACCACGGGCACGATCACGATCGGAGATCGGGTGGTGAACGACCTCCCCCCGAAGGATCGGGACATCGCCATGGTCTTCCAGGAGTACGCCCTTTATCCCCACATGTCGGTCTATAAGAATATGGCCTTTGGCCTCAAATTGAGGAGATTTCCGAAACAGGAGATCGACCGGCGGGTGAGAGAGGCGGCCGAGATTTTGGGGATTCAGGACCTCCTGGACAGGAAGCCAAAAGAGCTCTCAGGCGGTCAGCGCCAACGGGTGGCCGTGGGAAGGGCCATCGTCCGAAAACCGGCGGTCTTTCTCTTTGACGAACCCCTCTCGAACCTTGACGCCAAACTCCGAGTCCAGATGCGAGCTGAACTTTCAAAACTTCACGAGCGTCTTCAAACGACCATGATCTACGTCACCCACGATCAGGTCGAGGCCATGACCATGGGAACGAAGATCGTGGTGATGAAAGACGGGGTGATCCAGCAGGTGGGCCCTCCCTTGGAAGTCTATAACTTTCCGGTGAATCTCTTTGTGGCAGGTTTCATCGGAAGCCCAACGATGAACTTCATTCCATGCCGGATCCTCTCCAAAGAGGGGCGTCTTTTCATCGATGCCGGAAGTTTTGAGCTCCCCATACCGGAGAAAAAAAGGCCTTTTTATCAATCCTTGACCGGTTCGGAGGCCATTCTCGGAATCAGGCCTAATGATCTCTATGACCGGGCCTTTGCCCCTGAACCCATCCGGGAATACTCGATTCGGGCGTTGATCGATGTGATCGAACCCCTGGGGTCAGAGACTCATCTCAATGTCACGGCAGGAAAAC
>JAOAHX010000048.1 GCA_026415035.1 Thermodesulfobacteriota bacterium
GAATCCTTCTCCTTTTCGAACAGACGAATCGCCTGAGGTCCATCAGAAGCCAGAAGAACCCGATATCCGAACCGGGCAAGCATCCTCGAAGTCATCACCCTCACGTTTTCATCGTCCTCGACCAGCAAGACGGTCTCCTTCCCCCTCGGGATTTCAAAGAGGGGCCTTTTTTCTTCGATCTCTGCAGCGGCCTCTTCGACCCTGGGAAAATAGACCTTGAAGGTGGAGCCCTTCCCCGGTTCGCTGTAGACCCAGATATATCCCTTGCTCTGCTTGACGATCCCGTATACGGTGGAAAGGCCCAAACCCGTGCCTCTCCCCTTCTCCTTGGTCGTGAAGAAGGGTTCGAAGATCCTTTCTTTGACCTCCGGGGTCATCCCCACTCCAGTATCGGTCATCGAAAACATCACATAACGGCCTGGGACGACAGAGACATGGTGCCGGGCATAGTGTTCGTCCAGCTCCACGTTGGAGGTTTCGATGGTCAACCTCCCCCCTGCCGGCATGGCGTCCCTGGCATTGACCGCCATATTGAGGATGACCTGCTCGACCTGGGAGGGGTCAGCTTTCACCCTGCCGAGATCTTCCGCTAAACAGGTGACCAGTTGAATGTCCTCCCCGATGATCCGGTGAAGCATCTTCTGGAGGTTCATAATGATCTGGTTTAGATCGATCACCTTGGGCTCCAGGATCTGCCTGCGGCTGAAGGCCAAAAGCTGCCGGGTCAGGTCCGAGGCCTTCCGGGCGGCCTCGCGGATCTGTTCGATCCCCTTTCTTAATGGGTGATCTTCTGAGAGTCCAAATAAGATCAGCTCGCAGTTTCCCTGGATGACGGTGAGAAGATTGTTAAAGTCATGGGCCACCCCACCGGCGAGGATCCCGATGGCCTCCATCTTCTGGGACTGACGGAGCTGATCCTCCAGGGCGGCCTTCTCCCCCTCCATCCGCTTCTTCTCCCTCATGTCTCGGAGAATGGCCACATAACCCTTGACCTCTCCCTCTGTGGACCGGATCGCAGAGACCACCACTTCCACGGGGATTCTCTCGCCATTTTTGTGAAGGACTTCATATTCGGTCCTGAAGAAACCCCTCTCTCGGATTAAAGGATAGTAAACCTCTCCGAACAGACGATAGCTTTCTTCCGAGGGATGGATAAGGCGGGTCGATTGCCCCTCGATCTCGTGCCGCTCATAACCGAAGAGGCGAGAAAACGCCTCGTTACAGGAAAGGATTCGCCTCTCCAGGTTGAGTAAGAGGATCGCATCGGAAGAATACTCCACGAGGGAGCGGTACTTTTCCTCGGAGGCCCTGAGAGCTTCCTCCGCCTTCACCCGGTCTGAGATATCGAGAACGGCCCCCAAAACATAAGGTTTTCCTTCAATCTCGATGACCTCGGCCGAAAGGAGGACATCGACCAACTCCCCCGATCTTTTCCGAAATCTGACTTCCTTATTTCTGATCACCCCTTTGGCCTTCAACTCATCGACAAAGGCGCCCCGATCCTCACTCGCAGGCCAGAGACCGAGCTCCAGGGAGGTCTTTCCGATGACCTCATGATAGCTGTATCCCGAGCCCCTGCAAAAGGCTTCGTTTACCTCGAGGTATCGCCCCTCCTCGAGGGTGGCGAGGCTAAGCCAGACCGGACTGGACCTGAAGGTCTTGGAAAACTTCTCCTCCGAAATCCGGAGGGCCGCTTCGTCCTTTTTCCGCTGGGTGACATCCCTGGCGATCCCAAGAAGACTTATCACCTCACCCCCTTTCAGGAGAGGGGATACGGTAAATTCACCGTAACGATATTCTCCGTTGGCATGAAGGAAACGGAGTTCAAAGGATGGAAATCTCTCTCCTTGGAGAGCCTTTTCATAGAAATTCATAATCCATTTTTCATCCTCAGGGTGGAGAAGGAAACGAAAGGGTTTGCCGATCCAGTCCTCCCGTTTCCATCCGGTGATGGAGTCAAACGCAGCATTGAGCGAAAGGATCCTTCCATCCGGGGATATGGTAAAGATGACGTCCCTCGCGCTCTCCACGAGCGTCCGGTAGCGCTCCTCGCTCTCTTTCAGGATCATCTCCGCTCGTTTCCTTCTCGTTATATTCCTCATCACATGGATAGTTCCTTTTATTTTCCCGGCTTCGTCGGATTGGGGGACGGTCATCACCTCAAAGAAGCCATCCAGGTGGGGCTCCTCTACCTCCTTGTTGACGACCTTCCCAGTAGCGAGGGTCTCTCGATGGGGGCAGTCGGGTGGAGGGCTGTCCGTTCCGTGGATCAGCCTGTAGCAAAACTGGCCCTTGGCCTCCTCCGGAGGGATGCCGATCAGCTCGGAGGCTGCCCGGTTGATGCGGAGGATCCGATTCTCTCTATCCAGAATGAAGATCTGGTCATAGACGGAGTTGAAGGTCCTTTCCCATTCCTCCAATGCCTCCCGGAGGGAAAGATGGGCCCGGTTCAATCTTTCGGCCATCTCTGAAAGGGCTCTTACGAATTCTCCGATCTCGTCTGACGAGGAAGAGAGGGAGGCCAATCGATCATCAAAATCTTTTACCTCGGAGAAGCCCTTTTCCCCCACCTCCTTGACCAACCGCCGGAGCCTCTGAAGGGGGTCTGTGATCCTCCGAATGGCGAGGTTCGATACCACCACAGAGATCAAGACGATGATCAAAGTATAAAAGATGATCCTCGTCCTCGTTTTATAGATGGGGGCAAAGGCCTCGCTCTTATTTTGTTGGACCACCAGGACCCAATCGGTTTCGGGGATTCGCCTTACTGATCGGACGACGGGAACCCCCTCTGAGTCGAGGCCCTCTTCCAACCCATCGGCCCCAAACCGAGAAGGCTCATCGGACACCGGGGAGGAAATGGGAGCGGCCAGCTGAAAGACCTTCTCATCATCCGGGTGAACCAAAATCCTCCCGGAGGAGGCCTCGATAACGTAAAGAAACCCAGACTCTCCGATCCGGACCCTCCGGATCCCTCCGAAGGCATCGGGGTGGAGAAGCATGACGGAGCAGCCCAGAAGCCCGAGGGTTTGATTTCGGGCCCCTTTCAGAAGGGCGGTAAACGTGACCACGGGCATTCCTGTCCGGGCGGACCGATAGGGGATGCCGATGATCCCCCTCTGTTTTTCCATCGTCGTCTTGAAATACTCCCGGTGGGAAAAGTTTTGTCCTCTTATCCGGGGATGGGGAGGATAGTCCGCCAAGAGATCCCCTTTCTCGTCGAGGATAAAAATCCCGTTTTCAAACTTCGGGTAGAGGGCAAAACAATTTTTTAAATGGTTTTCAATAAGGGTGGAATTTTTCTCCTCCAGCGCCTTTGCGGGGAGAAAGGAGGCTATGGTCTGGGCATCGTTAAGGGTATCTTTCAGGAATGAAGAGATGAACCGGGATTGGATCAGGGAGATTGTTTTGAACTCTTCAAAGATCGCTTTCCTGAGAGAGTTTTCGAAATACTGGATAAATAGGAATCCCGCAATCGTGAAGAAAACGATTACAAGAAGCGTTACCCACAGAGCGGTTCGGGTCCTTAGGCTCATAAAAAAGCCCAGAAAGAGAGGAGACCCCCCTTTTAGAAATAAAGCCGCCTAAATTTTCTATCAGGAAATGCCTTTCGATTTTAAGAAGGGACCGTATCGTCTATCCGAACCTTTGATGTGATTCTGGACCCAGTCGCACAAAAAATTCATCACCTGGATGGATAATCTGACATTTCCCCTGTCGTAATCTTCTTTGAAGGCCTTTACCTTGGAAGAAAAGTCTGAATGCTCCTTCATGTGGGAGCCTGCCTCCGGGTAGGCAAACTTACGAAAATAATCTTCCTCCGTTCTAAAATGGGTCGATGCATAATCCATAAGGTTCTTTATAAGATTTGTCAAGATTTCCTTTCC
>JAOAHX010000049.1:0-1965 GCA_026415035.1 Thermodesulfobacteriota bacterium
GCGTCATCCCGATCCCCGTATCACTGATCGAAAGCAACACATAAGAACCAGGTTGAACTCCAATATGTCTCCTCGCATATTCTTCATCCAACTCCGCATTGGCCGTCTCAATCGTCAGCTTTCCTCCCCTCGGCATCGCATCCCTCGCGTTGACCGCAAGATTGATGATCACCTGCTCCATCTGCCCAGGATCGGCCTTCACCCTTCCGATCCCCTCTCCCAAAAACGTGACCAGCTCGATGTCCTCCCCGAGGACCCGGCGAAGCATCTTCTCCAGATTCTTGACGATCCCGTTCAGCTCGAGCACCTTGGGCGCCAAAACCTGTTTCCGACTGAAGGCCAAAAGCTGCCGGGTCAGCTCGCCTGCTCGGTCGGCAGCCTTATCAATCTCCTGGAGATGATGATAGAGGGGATCTTTTTCATCCACCCCAAGGAGAGAAAGTTGACAGGATCCCTTGATCACCGTGAGAATATTGTTAAAATCATGGGCAATCCCCCCGGCCAACCTGCCGATGGCCTCCATCTTCTGCGCTTGACGGAGCTGCTCCTGAAGAGTGGCTATTTCCTGTTCCGATTTTTTCCGTTCGGTAATATCGGTTACAAAATTTAAGGTGGCGGGTTTCCCCTCCCATTCGATGAGGGCCGTGTTCAATTCTGCCCAGAGGATATCTCCTGAACGATGAAGGATGCGGAAAGGGATTAAAGAGGGGATAGGTTCTCCCTGAAGCCTTTGCAGATGTCGTTCCATCACCAGCGGACGATCCTCTGGGTGGATGATTTCCATAAAAGGTTTCGAGGTCAATTCTTCCCGGCTATACCCGGTCATCTCCATAGTCTTTGAATTGATGAATTTAAGCCTCCCCTCTTGGACGACAAAGATGGCCTCTCCTGCGTTCTCGATGAGGAGACGGTATTTTTTCTCGCTTTCTATAAGCAACTCTTCGGTTCGCCGCCGCTCGTTTGCTTCGAGGCAGTTAGACACATAGGCCGCAAGGGTCATGGCTATCTGTTCTTCTTCAGGAAGCCATTTCCTCTTGTCCCCGACATGTTCGAAGCCGAGAAGCCCGACCAGTTTTCCCTGAACCCAAACGGGGGCGTCCAGCAAAGATCGAATGCCGGAATGGCGAAAATAGGTATGGGGAATGCTTGAGGTCCGGGGATCCTTAAAGACATCCTCTGCAGCAATGACCTGCCCCATCTGATGATAAGCGGTGTATTCGGGAAACTCCGAGGCCTGAAGTATCTCCCCATCGGTATGACTTTTTTTGCTCTGTTCGTACAGATCGAAACAGCGGATCTGTGAATAATCCTCGTTGTAAAACCAGATGCTCACCCTCTCCGTTTCTAAAGCACATGAGACCGGAAAGACGGTCCCATCCTTTCGCTGATGGATCGTTTCAAAGACGGCCCCGTTTAATTCGTCCACCTGTTGAAATCGCCCTTCGAGATCCGATCGTAATTCAGGGGGCCGGAGGTCTTTGGCATTTAATTTTAGGAGCTCTTCCAGGGAGTAGCCGTAAGCGGATAAGGCCCGTTCGTTCGCCTCCACGATATTAAGGTCCTGATCGATCAAAAGGATGATGTCGTTCGCATACTTTGTGAGATATCCATACCGTTCAAGCATGGCTCGATGATTCTTCTCCGCTTCGTACTGTCTCTCAAAGAATCGGCTCTGTTGTCGAAACCAGAAGAAGCCGAGAAAGACCGCGGAGCCAGCGATGAGGAAACTCACAAGGAAGGCAATCGTTTTGGCACTCCTGTAGATGGGACCATAGATTTCCTCTTTGTCCACCTTGGCGACAAGAAACCAGGGCGAATCTGGAATCCGTCGAAGAGCCGCAATCACAGAAACGCCCCGATAATCGACCCCTTCCACAACCCCCTCTTCCCCCCGAACGGCCATGGCCGCGGGCAGGTTTTCCTCTTTCATAGAAAACCGAAGATTAAGGGCCGTATTCTTCCGGT
>JAOAHX010000049.1:1975-2982 GCA_026415035.1 Thermodesulfobacteriota bacterium
CCCCCGAACGGCCATGGCCGCGGGCAGGTTTTCCTCTTTCATAGAAAACCGAAGATTAAGGGCCGTATTCTTCCGGTGGCGAAGGTCGTTTAAAAAAACCACCTCCTCACCCTCCCTCCGGACCAATAGGGTTTCGGCGGTTTGACTGGGCACAGGCCAGGATTGGAGGAGGGGGCAAAGAAACTGGTTGGGATCCATCTCGAATACGAGGAGAGCCATAGGTATTGTTGACCCTCCTCAGGATCCTGGATCGGGGTAACGGCCCCGATGTGAATTCTTCCATCGGTTTTCACTTTATGAAGGTCTGTCAGGATAACTTCATTTTTTCGAAATGATTCGTTGACAATGGCCATAAAAGAGGACAATCTAAATGCTTCCCCTCGACCCTTGAAACTCCTATTTTTTTCCTTTGATTCCCAAGGGGTGGTTCTACTCTGGTTCCAGTTTGGGAGGTCAATCCTCGAGGTCTGGATACAACTTCTTTAGGCAATCAGGACAGAGGCCGTGGGTGAATTCCGCCTCCGAATGATCCCGGATATAAGCCTCGATTTGAGTCCAATACCCTTTGTCATCCCTGATTTTTTTGCAGGAAGAGCAGATCGGTATAAATCCGCGTAAGGTTTTTATTTCGGAAAGCGCCTTTTGCAGTTTTGCTATGAGTTCCTCTCTCTCCTGTTGGGCCTTTTTCCGCGCGGTGATATCAATGAAGCTGGAAAGCAGGTACGTTTCGTTTTTCATAGTGATCGTCTGCGCCGAGAAATTGCCATAGAACAATTCCCCGTTTTTCCTTCGAAACCTGACTTCTTCATCCCTCACTCCCCCTTTCTGCTCCACCTTAGCAACCACCGCTCCCCTTTGCTCGTTTTCTGCCCACAGTTGCATTTCTGTGCTTTTCCTGCCAATGGTTTCCTCGGCTGAATATCCGGTCATATGCTCAAAACCGTTATTTACCTCGACCATCAGACCGTCGGAAAGCCGGCTGAGAACCAAACCATAGGGAGAAGATT
>JAOAHX010000050.1 GCA_026415035.1 Thermodesulfobacteriota bacterium
AGATTCATGACGATGATTATAACGGAACTCCATCTCCTTTAGGTAGAGGGGAAAAAGTTTTGGAGACACGCCGTGATGTTTGATCAACCGTTCTTTGGCATAAGCCCAAAACCCCTCCAGGCTGTTGATGTAGACCTTTCCGGAGCTGAATCGTTTCTTGTGATCGATCCTCAGGTGACGATACCCGCAGCACATCAGGGCATCGTAGCTTCGGAACTTATCGGTGTAGATGAGGCTTCCCCGGCGCACCTTCTTGACGGTGAGGTTGAGGAGGGTTTCGGCGCTGACATTGGGGACCACCTCTACCTTCACCACGCCACCTCGCTCCAAGATGCCGAAAACAGGGACTTTTCCCGATGCTCCTCGACCTCGGTTCCCTTTTTTCTCCCTACGAAGTAGGCATCATCGGCTTCGATCTCTCTTCGAAGAAGCCCCGTCTCCTCGCTTTGGGCGACGATGGCCTTTCGGATCACCGTGAAGGATAACCAGTGGCCCCTCTACCCTTTTAAAAACATAGGACACTCATTGGGGAAGGTCCTCTTTTATCATTTAAAGCAATAGAATCAAATCCTTTTTCTCCCTGAGAGGCAGGAAGAGCCAGGAGCTTAAACGGGCCTCGTAATCCTTTAAAGGAACAGCAAACCTTATTGACTCAACCAACCGAAAGGAGGTCTGAATGGGGGAAGTGGACATACCACTGACCGATTTATTCTGTTGTCCCGTCTGCGGGTATCGGGGGGCTTTAAAGGCCGACCCGGTAGTTTATGTTCAATGTATCTGCGGCAAATGGTGGGTGATCGGAGATTACCATTATTATCTATCGCTCTCCGATGAAGAGAGAGAGGAACTAAAAAGGTGGTATGCAAGCTTATATAAAGACCATGGAGAGTTCGATTATGAGATTGAATCGACCCTCTATTCCTGACCTAACCCTCTTCTCCCCTCTTTTCTCCTAAAGAGATAGGAAGACAGCTTATAAGTTTTTAAAGCGATTACGAGGCCCGTTTGCTTAAAGTGAAACATTTTTAAGAATACTCAATGGCGAATGCTCTGGATGACAAAAAGGTAACCTCAGAAAGCAAGATTAGAAATAAAAGAAGACCTGATGTCTTATGCGGTAAAAGGACTGGAAAACTCTCTAAGCCCGATGATGAAGGAAA
Organism: Thermodesulfobacteriota bacterium; assembly: GCA_026415035.1. Lineage (NCBI taxonomy): Bacteria > Pseudomonadati > Thermodesulfobacteriota > Thermodesulfobacteriota bacterium. Next base: position 1,161 of record JAOAHX010000050.1, read on the forward strand.
GGCCTGTAACGGGGGTGGAGGCTTCGGGTGGAAAAAGAAAAGAGGTGAAAGGAGTTTTATAAGACCTATAAAAAGCATTATCCAGAGGATAAACCCCTCGGCAAGAGAGAGCATCTTGAGACCCACCTTATTGGGATGGATGATGTGAAGAAGGCCTGGTATTTTCATTCGATGAGGACCTGGACCAAAAACGATAGGAAAATTATGCAAAATTCTACCTCTGGATGCTTGGGGGTTGGATGAGGAATTTGAGGAGGGACATGAGGGGGAGGAAAATATGAACGTCTTATTAAAGGAGCACATTGAAGTAAAACGCTTAGAAGTTGAACTTCGACGTTTAGAGAGGAGATTAGGTTCACAAAAAGATCCTTCCCGGCGAGAGGCCTTACGAAATAGGATTTATGAAGTAAAGGCCGATCTTGGTTGGGCCCTGATGGATCAGAGGGAATATAAGCGGGCCCTCAAACTTTATCGCTCTTTACCTTGGAAAAGTTTTGGAGAGGTGAAGTTTAACGGTTATGCCCGAGCTCTCACAGAGATGGGGTTTTATGAGGAAGCAAGGAAGTTTCTGGAAGAAGGGTTGAAGGTCTATCCTGATTCTTATGTCCTCTGGGTGGCCATGGCAGCCCTTTATGAGACGATGGGCTCCTATTTTGAGGCACTCGAGTGTGTGGAGGAGGCCCTTAATTGTTTCCCTGAGGATGATTCGGTGGCCCTTTACAATAAGGCTCTGGTGTTGATGAGGATAGGCTGTTATGGGGAGGCTCGAGAGATTATGGATGAGCTCATGGAGAGGGCTCCCCGGGATCCGAAGATTTTGACTCAGAGGGGGTATTTAGCTCTGGAAATGGGCTATCCGGGCGAGGCTCTTGGATATTATCAGAGGGCGATGAAGGTCTGGCAGGAGGATCCGACCCTGAATGAGGGGATTTCGATTTATTCGGGTCTCTGAACGGTGTATATGGATCTGGGGATGAAGGGGGAGGCTTTGGAGGTTGCCCTTGAGGGGCTGAGAAGATTTCCCGATGAGGATCCCGTGCTTTATTACAATGTGGGGGCTGTCTTTTATGAGATGGGTTGGAGAGAGGATACCATTGAGGTGCTTAAAAAGGGGATTGAGAAATTCCCCGAAGACGAGGAGATGAAGATGTTTCTCAGAGAGATCGAGGATGAGCTGGATGACTCCGACAGCGATGGCAAAAACCCTTTCCTTGGAGCACTTCTACTGATGCTTTTGCTTTACAAGAGAATGCGAAAGAAGTAACTGGGATCCGATTTCCAGGGGGATCATTCAATTTCTTTTTTCTCACGCACTCCGATGGTAACGCCCTGTGGTCGATTCTTAATCGCCCTGACTTCTGACCATATAATTTTCTTTAAAAATCAAATACTTATTTCCCATAAAATTTTTGGCACAAGCCCTGCTGAAAAATTTGGCTAAGAGGATTCCCGCCCGGAGAGGATCAGACTCACGAGAAGGAGTAAGGGGAAACGGTCTCTCCTAATTATCTAAATCTGTTTATCGAGTAAGCCATCGAACTCGAAACCAACGAATCGAAATCCCTAAAAAAGTCCATTAAGACGGAAAAATCAAAAACGAGTAATTGTCAGTGGTATGGGTTTTTGATATATTTTGTGGAAAAGGAAGGGGAGAGATAAAT
>JAOAHX010000051.1 GCA_026415035.1 Thermodesulfobacteriota bacterium
ATAAAGACCTCTGGGGGTGTCTGCCTTAATGAATCTGTAAAATCCACGGCAATAAGCACCTCTATCCCGTATTCCTCTATAAATATCTTTTTAATATAAAAGGGCATCAATAGCCCGAGGTGTCTTTCAGGTTTTAATATGCTTAATGGATGGGGATTAAAGGTCATAAGCATAGGGGTGCCCGCTTTAGAACGTGCTGTTTTTACAACCCTATTTATGATCCGCTGATGGCCAATATGGACACCATCATAGTTACCAATGGTTAATACAGGTTCAGGAAACCCCATCACATCATCGACAGAATGAAAAATTCTCATATACACCTCTTGACAGAACAACTGTTTATCTATACTCTAAATATAGTGCCGAAGTGGCGGAATTGGTAGACGCGCTAGATTCAGGGTCTAGTAGGCTGTAAGCCTGTGTGGGTTCGAGTCCCGTCTTCGGCATTTTTTATTCATATAAAATAAGCATAGAAAGGCATATAGTCAAATATTTCCTTGAATTTTTTCCCCTATTTTTTTTATTATATTCAACTAAAAACTATCGGGAGGTTATATGAAGGCTGTGGAGATTAAACCAGATATATACTGGGTAGGGGCAATTGATTGGGCTGTCAGGGATTTTCACGGATACATAACACAGAACGGCACAACCTATAATAACTATCTTATTAAAGATGAAAAGATTACCCTTGTTGACACTGTAAAGCATGACTTCAGTTCTATAACCATTGAAAATATAAGAGAGGTAGTTAACCCTGAAAGGATTGACTATGTTGTTATAAACCACATAGAACCAGACCATGTGAGTAGCATCGAGGCCATCATGGCAATATGTCCCAAAGCAACCATATATATATCAGAGCGGGGCAAAAAAGGGCTTGACAGGTATTTTGACACATCCTCATGGCAGTTTAAGATTGTAAAAAACGGTGAGGCATTGAATACAGGTAGATATACCCTTTTGTTCCTCGAGACGCCTATGCTGCACTGGCCTGACTCTATGGTGACTTATGTAAAAGAGGCAAAACTCTTAATATCACAGGATGCATTCGGACAGCATATTGCAACAGCATCAAGGTTTGATGATGAGTTTATTGCCTGCGCCTCTCAGTTTGAGTTAGAGGATGCAGTTATAGACTATTATGCAAACATCCTTATGCCCTTTGGCCAACTCATAAAGAACAAGATAGGAGAGATTGTAAAGCTCGGTTTAGAGATAGATATGATAGCCCCTGACCACGGTGTCATATGGCGAAAAGACCCTGGAAAGATTATCCAGACATATCTTGACCTTGCCAACGGCAAGTGTAACCTAAGTGTTGTAATCATCTATGACACCATGTGGCACAGTACAGAATACATGACCATACCGATAATGGAAGGTATCAAAGATGAGGGTATTGATTGTAAGATTATAAAACTAAGGGCTACGCCCATGAGCGTTGCCATAAAAGAGTTCTGGAAGGCAAGGGGGTCTCTGATAGGGACACCAACAATAAACAATGTTATGTTTCCTTCAGTGGCAGAATTTCTATACCATCTTGGTGGCTTGCGACCAAAAAACAGGGTTGTAGGCGCCTTTGGTAGTTTTGGCTGGGGCGGTGGGGCTGTAAAAGAGGCATACGAGATGTTCAAAAAGATGGGTTTAGAGATAGTAGAACCAGGGGTACAAGTCCAGTATAGACCAAAAAAGGAGGACAGGGATAGGTGTTTTGAGTTTGGCAGGGAGTTCGCTAAAAAGGTCAGGGAATATCACACAACGAATTATTAGATTTTTAAATTTTAAAAATGGAGGGCAAATATGTCAAAGACTGAAAAAAATTTAAAAGAGGCATTTGCCGGTGAATCACAGGCAAACAGGAAATACCTTGCCTTTGCAAAAAAGGCAGAGGAAGAGGGTTACAAGCAGGTGGCAAGACTATTCAGGGCCGCTGCAGAGGCGGAGACAGTCCATGCCCACAATCATTTAAGGGAGCTAAAAGGTATTAAATCTACAAAAGAGAATCTTCAAGAGGCTATAAACGGTGAGTCCCATGAATTCCAGAGCATGTATCCTGAGATGATAAAGGTTGCCGATGAGGAGGGCAACAAAAGTGCTATGAGGAGTTTTCACCTTGCCAATGAGGTAGAAAAGGTCCATGCAAATCTCTATAAAAAGGCCCTTGAAAACCTGGGAAATAATGAGGAGTGTGAATACTATATATGTAAGGTATGCGGATATACTGCTGAAAAAGATGCCCCTGATACATGCCCTGTATGCGGTCTGTCTCTTATACACATCT
>JAOAHX010000052.1 GCA_026415035.1 Thermodesulfobacteriota bacterium
CGGCAGAAGGAGCCCGGTATTATAATAATGTAGAAACTTCCTTTCAGTTCCCTCTTCGTAGGGATCGTTAATGCAACCTACATCTTCAAACAGAAAACCTATGAAGAGATTTCGCTTTCAGTTCCCTCTTCGTAGGGATCGTTAATGCAACGCGTAGTTATGAGAGACCTGTTTATAGAGCAAAACGTCTTTCAGTTCCCTCTTCGTAGGGATCGTTAATGCAACATCCCGAGGTAGTTGACCATCATGGCGAAGATCCTTCCTTTCAGTTCCCTCTTCGTAGGGATCGTTAATGCAACCGAAAGATGATCGATTCGTCCTGATATTTGGCCGAACTTTCAGTTCCCTCTTCGTAGGGATCGTTAATGCAACCAATTGACGATAGATAAAGACTTAGAAAAAATCAATCTTTCAGTTCCCTCTTCGTAGGGATCGTTAATGCAACAATGCCCTGAGGAGTCGAAAGATAAAGGGCTGGGGATCTTTCAGTTCCCTCTTCGTAGGGATCGTTAATGCAACTTTTACCCTTCGGTTTTTTATCAATGGGTTCTGGTATGCTTTCAGTTCCCTCTTCGTAGGGATCGTTAATGCAACAGGAGGCTTTATGGATGTTTTGCAGATTGTCGGTTTTCCTTTCAGTTCCCTCTTCGTAGGGATCGTTAATGCAACAAGCCCAGAACCACGGCCCCACCTCAACGCACCGGGCCCTTTCAGTTCCCTCTTCGTAGGGATCGTTAATGCAACATCAAGGCGAAAATTCATAAAAAAAGACGTTTATTTTCAAACTTTCAGTTCCCTCTTCGTAGGGATCGTTAATGCAACTAGTTAATTTACCAGAGACTTCTTCGGCGGTTTTTGCTTTCAGTTCCCTCTTCGTAGGGATCGTTAATGCAACTATGTATTAAGTGCGCAATCTGCAATTAGGAGTAGCTTTCAGTTCCCTCTTCGTAGGGATCGTTAATGCAACGCCGTCCTCGACGAGTTCTGGTTCGATCCAATCAACCTTTCAGTTCCCTCTTCGTAGGGATCGTTAATGCAACTACCAGAAAGAATTTACCCGCCGCGACCTCCGCATCCCTTTCAGTTCCCTCTTCGTAGGGATCGTTAATGCAACAAGAGCATGTCCCAGCGATATGCGATGTTATAGTTCTTTCAGTTCCCTCTTCGTAGGGATCGTTAATGCAACAATCCCCTCCTCTTTGAAGAGGGCTTCGAGTTTGCCACTTTCAGTTCCCTCTTCGTAGGGATCGTTAATGCAACGGCCATTCACCGG
>JAOAHX010000053.1 GCA_026415035.1 Thermodesulfobacteriota bacterium
GTCTTTACAAGGGGTTCGAAGGATTTTAAGTCCATGCCACTAATCTATTTTATTGGCAAATCTTTTACAATTCCCTTAATTTAAAACACGGCATTGTGGACCCCTCACCTTAATTTCTAAAGGCCGGGCCTCTACAGATCCAATTGGAAACCGTCACTGGCCGCGATGACTTTTATCCCTAAATCCTTTTCTAATTGGCCAGCCACTTCCCAGGGTTTGGCCCGGATCATCGTCATTCCAAAATGGGTCAACACGGCCAGTCTCGGCCTTGTCGTGCGAAGGATCGCCTCTACGTCCTCGATGGAAAGATGGTCTATCGGCTCATCTCCGATGGGTTTCAAACGGACAACGTGAACGATGAGGATCTCCCCCTTATAAAGCTCCATCAACTCGGGGAAGAATCGAGTATCCGTGATCCACGAAAGGGTCTCCCGAGGCAGTTTGAAATTGAAACCGTAAGTCTCAACAGGATGACGATGGCGAAGGGTCGTCCTAAAGCAAATCTCCCCGATTCGATACTCCGTGTCCTCCCTTAAGATTTCGATATGCTCCACATATCCCCTCAAATATTTTAGGATGACAGGGTCCTCTTCGAGAGCATCCCTCGGACAGAAAAGGACGCCTCTCTTCTTGAATCCACCCTCTGTCATCGCTTCAACCATCACATTGATATCCCCCGAATGGTCCAGATGCCTATGGGTCAGAAGGATTCCGTCCAGAGAGGTCGGATCCAACTTCGGTTTGCTCCTGAGGCACCGGACCAAAGCTCCTGGGCCGGGATCGACATAGAGGTCGGTTTTCCCGATACGAAGCCATACCCCGCCCGAGGCCCGAAGCTGCTTCATGACGACGAACCTTGCCCCGGCTGTGCCCAAAAATTTAATAAAAGACATGGGGAAACTTCCCTCCCTTCCACCTCGATTAAAAATTGTAGGCGATTATAAAAGATTTGCCACTGGTTTTGTGATCAATTTGAGTAGCAAATCGAACAAAGATTCATGACGATGATTATAACGGAACTCCATCTCCTTTAGGTAGAGGGGAAAAAGTTTTGGAGACACGCCGTGAT
>JAOAHX010000054.1 GCA_026415035.1 Thermodesulfobacteriota bacterium
CCTGTAAAACGATCATTTTCGACCTTTCCCACGGGCAGGCTCAGGTCCTCCTTGATGGGCTCGCGAACAGGAACCCCTGCACAACCAACCAGAAAAAGGAGAAGGAAGATTAAAAAAAAGGGCTTTTTCATTTGGACCTCCCTTCTCAAAATCTGCAAGGCCTATACCAACGAAATATACAAAAAAGATGGATCTAAAACTGGTCAGCCCCTGGTTTTCATAAACAGGGATTTTGAGTAAAATCGAATAGTTCCAATACCAGGCCAAAACTATTTTATTATTAAGGATTTGAGTATCACGCAGCGGGCCAATCTGCCTTAAAGGCTTCTGTCCAAATTTCGACTATGACTGCTGTGTAAACCTTTTAATCTGGGTCAACTTATTTAAATTTCAAAAGGTTAGCTCGACGTATATTTTATGTCCCTTCAGATTAAAATCGGTACAGTTTTCTGTCGATGCCGAGAAGGCGCTTCGGGCTTTCTTTAATACTAAATCTTTAAGATAAGATGGAATTTTTAAAGGGTTCGTCTTGAGGGCTTCTTCCGGGCTCAAGGCGAGGGGCAATCTCCGCCCCTTTGACACCTCAGGAGTCCTTCAGCCAGTCAAACCCATGGGTCAACCTTTGTGTCTTTGAAAAAGGGATTCCAAAGGAACGTGGTCTTTAAGAATTGGGAGAATCCTGTAA
>JAOAHX010000055.1 GCA_026415035.1 Thermodesulfobacteriota bacterium
GGGCTGTGGAAGCAATTTGCCATAGACAGCTTCAATCTGATGGGGAAGGGATTGGATCCCTGAGAGACTGACAGCAAAATAAGGATCATAAGAATAGGCTAAACGGATACGATTGGATTCGATGAGAAGGCGAAGTTCCTCGCTGGGAGCTTGAATTGTTTCTTCTGATTTTGGAGGGAGGTCTTCTATAAGTTTTTCAAATTCCTCGAGACTAAGAATAACCTCATCGGGCTTACCCTCAGACGTTCGAACCCGCAAAACCATGGCATCATTTAAAAATTCCATAGCCTCCACAGTAACTGGCATTGCGAAGTAACCCAATATTTTAATTTTCCTTCCAATTAAAGATAGATATTTTCCGCTCATGTTCTTTGGGGCTTGATCAATACCACTCCTTCCAATTTAAAATCTTCACATGCTTTCGCCTTTCAATTTTTCCGGGGTGCTCTCCTCCAGCCAGAGCTTACAAATATTTTTCCAACCGATCCGTCGCCATTTTTTGAAAATTCGTTTTAATTCTTCAATGTCCTTGGCTTCGAGAAGTTCCTTCTGAGCAGCCTTTAAATCTTCGATCGGCGCAATCGCTGGCATAGGGTCCTCCTTCAATTTATCTCTCCCCTTCCTTTTCCACAAAATATATCAAAAACCCATACCACTGACAATTACTCGTTTTTGATTTTTC
>JAOAHX010000056.1 GCA_026415035.1 Thermodesulfobacteriota bacterium
TCGATCCGTTCGGGCAACAATTGGGTGAGGGTCTTGATAGCAACCAGGGGGTTCCGTATTTCGTGGGCTAGACCCGCCGTCAAAGTCCCGAGGGAGGCCAAACGGTCCGCCCTCCGAATGTAGGATTTCGATTTCTTGAGATCTTCGAAAAGCTTTGCATTCTCAAGGGCGATCGCCGCCTGGTACGCCAGCGTAGTAAGAAGATCGATATCCTCTTGGTAGTAAAGGTCTTTATTTAATTTATGGCTCAGGTTAATGACGCCTATCAATTTCCCTTTGGAAAGGAGGGGAATGCTAATCTCCGCCCCCAATAACCCCATCTGTTGAAGGACATCCCTTAACTCGCGAAGATTTGCTCCCTTGGCTATTTCCTCCCTTACCACAATTTCCTTAATCTTCTGAAGATACGCGATGAGAGGCGATTCCCTTGATAAGATGGGGGGAGAAAATAAGTTGAGAGACTCCGATAATTGGTACTCGCCCTTTTCATCGTTTATGAGGAAAAGAGAGGCCTGTCCGACTCCCATCGTTTGGGTAATAGTCTCAATGATTCGCTTGGAAAGAGAGGGAAGGTCAAGGATGTTCACCATGACCTTGCTAAATTCCCCCAGCGTTTTTCGGTAATTATAGCGGTCTTTGAAAATAAATTGATCGACCACTTTCTCCGTTCTGGGTTTAATGC
>JAOAHX010000057.1 GCA_026415035.1 Thermodesulfobacteriota bacterium
AGGAACCGAAGAGTATTTCGGGGATGGAGCGGGAGTAAGGGGTGGATGGTGGGTCCGCGTCAATGGTGGGTCCGCTACGATTGGTGGGTCCTACGATTGGTGGATCCGCTTCGCTTGATCCACCCTACGATTGGTTACGGAAATTTTCGGAATACGGGGAAATTACATATGCCTGCCCATGACATCATCGACAATCGAAGAGAGAAACTGGTAGATCACATCAACCGCATCCTTTCCTCCACGGAGGTGGCGCGGTTTGCCGTGGGGTATTTCTTCCTCTCCGGTCTGACCAGCATTGCGGAAAAGCTCGCGGGGGTGAGAGAGATCCGCCTTTTGATCGGAAACACCACCAACCGCGAGACGCTGGAGCAGTTGGTCGAAGGGTATCGGAGGCTGGAGATGGTCTCCGAGGTCCTCGAGGCTGAGACCTACCCGAAGCGGACCGAGGTGAAGAAGATCGCTTCCGAGACAGCCGAAAACATCCGCTCCACCATGGAGCTGATGGACCAGACCGATGACGGAGAGGCCCTGGTTAAAATCCTTGTGAGATTGATCGAAGAGAAGCGGCTCAAGGTTCGGGTCTATACCAAAGGGCGGATGCATGCCAAGGCTTACATCTTCGATTACGGGAAGGTCTTCGATGATGCCGGAAGGCCCCTCGAC
>JAOAHX010000058.1 GCA_026415035.1 Thermodesulfobacteriota bacterium
CTTCGAAGTGTTGCAGGGGGTAAAGCTCTTCAAAGTCATAAAATCTCTGTTTCTTCCGATATCGGCTCCGCTTATATTTGGCCGAGACCTGGTATCTCCTCAACACATACCTTACGGTGGAGGGTTTGACAGGGATACCTCGGGCTGTGAGGTTTCTTGCGATTCGGTCTCGACCATAACCCGTCTTCTTTCTCTCGGCGAGGATGATTGCTTCAATGTGGATGGGAGTTTTACGAGGAGAGTGTTTCGGTCTTCTGGATCGATCCCTGAGCCCTTCTTCCCCCTCCCTCTCGAACCTTCGAATGATCTTTCTTACCACTGAGAGATGAGTCTTAAAGATCCTGGCCGTGAAGGATTTGTTCCTGGTCTCTTGATAGACCCCGATCAACTTTTTTCTTGCAAATAAGGGAGATTGTTGGTAAAGTTCTCTATAGTTGATGGAGAAGGAAGGATCTATCACGGGGCACCTCCTTTTGGGTTGTCTAAGAGTTGGCAAAGCAATTCTAAAGGAGGTTGCCCCATTTTGTGAAGGATCTCTTGAATAATTCTTTGAGCCTCCCTCTCATCACAAGGGACAAAAGGCTTTCGACATCTTCTAAACCAAGGCTTATCACTCCCCCCCTCCCCCTGGCGCCGATGTCTTAACCCAAAAGAA
>JAOAHX010000059.1 GCA_026415035.1 Thermodesulfobacteriota bacterium
AATACCATCTCCCCTGCATAAGCCAAGTCCCCCTCCAGGCGGTTGATGTAGACCTTTCCGGAGCTGAATCGTTTCTTGGAATCGATCCTCAGGTGGCGATACCCCCAACACAGCAAAGCATCGTAGCATCGGAAATCATCGGCCTCGACCTTTCCTTTAAGAAAGCCCTACTTTCCGGTTTTAGCCACGATATTTTTGCTGATCACCGTGAAGGCCCGAAGGGCGGTGGGATAGGAGAGTCCCAACTGTTGGGAGGCCTTCAGATCGGAACGACTCGATTCCGAGGCCGAGACCTCCAGCTCGAAGAGCCCAAGCAACCAGAGCCAAGCTTTGGCCGAGATTCGGAGGGTTCCGATCCATCTTCCGCTCCAGTCGGAGAACCCGTAGCCACAGCGTTTGCAGCGATAGCGTTTGCGGCGGATGGGGTAGATTTTTCTGCCTTGACATCGTGTGCAGAAACGACGGTAGTTTTTCCAACACGCTTTGTTAATAAATCGCTTTGCAGATTGTTCAGTCTTTACAAGGGGTTCGAAGGATTTTAAGTCCATGCCACTAATCTATTTTAGTGGCAAATCTTTTACAATTCCCTTCCAAAATGTTATGAAAATTCTTTATATTACATTAGAGAACATT
>JAOAHX010000060.1 GCA_026415035.1 Thermodesulfobacteriota bacterium
GTGCATATCAATGCCGGGATCGCGGGTCTGATGGCCGCCTTGGTGCTTGGGCCGCGCAAGGGTTATCCCACGACCGCTATGCCGCCGCATAACCTGGGGCTGACGGTCGCTGGGGCCTCGATGCTCTGGGTCGGTTGGTTTGGGTTCAATGCCGGCTCTGAGCTGGCCGCCGACCAGATCGCCGGGATGGCGCTGACGGTCACCCAGTTGGCTACCGCCTCGGCGGCCCTGACCTGGATGTTTGCCGAGTGGGTCAGCCATGGCAAGCCATCGGTGCTTGGGATCGCCACCGGGGCCGTGGCCGGTCTGGTGGCCATCACCCCGGCCTCTGGTACCGCTGGACCCCTGGGGGCCGTCGTCATCGGTTTTGCCGGCTCGCTCCTTGCCTTTATCGCCTCAACCAAGATCAAGCGCAAGCTCGGTTATGACGATGCCCTGGATGTTTGGGGCGTACACGGGGTCGCAGGGATCGTCGGTGCCCTACTCACCGGTGTCTTTGCCTCACCTGCCCTTGGCGGTGCCGGCTTTGCTCCTGGCATCGAGAGCATGGGCGTTCAGGTCCTCATCCAATTCATCTCGGTGGTGGCCACCCTGATCTATGGCGGTCTCTTAAGC
>JAOAHX010000061.1 GCA_026415035.1 Thermodesulfobacteriota bacterium
GTATAAGAGACAGCCTACGAAGAGGGAACTGAAAGTTTTTGAATGTGAGGGCTTAAATGTTCCAGGATTTTGGTTGCATTAACGATCCCTACGAAGAGGGAACTGAAAGACTAACAAATACCCCAAGACATTCAAAGCACTCTCAGGTTGCATTACCGATCCCTACGAAGAGGGAACTGAAAGTGACACAAAGATACTCTCACCTGAGCAGGGATTTTCAAAGGGAAGAGATCAACCGTTTAAACGGACTTTGCGGGGAAAGTGGTAAGAAATTGGTAAGATTTTGGTAAAAAATTGGTTTGAAGGCACAAAACCTTTTTCTTGCCACCTAAAAATTATGCTTGACTCACCTAAAAATCGGGATATCATGGAGGCGAAGATGGAGCCAATTCAAAAAACTGTCCGTTACGTTTTGGAGATCTATAAACCAATGAACGTTGATGACCTCTGGATGAAATTCGAATCCCCCTCTCCATTCATGGCGATTCATGTGGGGGAGGTCATCAATCCTGGATTGTGGCCAGGATCTGAGGCTCCTCAAAAGGTGCTTAGGGTTTTACATGTGGAACATGCTGTTTGGGAGATTAATGACCGAATCAATAATCTCACGAT
>JAOAHX010000062.1 GCA_026415035.1 Thermodesulfobacteriota bacterium
GGGATCGTTAATGCAACCCCACCTCAACGCCCCGCCCGATTAGCCAAAAAAACTTTCAGTTCCCTCTTCGTAGGGATCGTTAATGCAACATATTGATATTACTGGATATTTTGTATCCCACAAATCTTTCAGTTCCCTCTTCGTAGGGATCGTTAATGCAACATGCGTGGATTTTCGGGAGAAAGATGTAGAACGATGACTCTTTCAGTTCCCTCTTCGTAGGGATCGTTAATGCAACCAATAACGGACGTTTTCCACCTGAGTTGTATAGAACCACTTTCAGTTCCCTCTTCGTAGGGATCGTTAATGCAACGATTATGGCGTATGGCGGCCTGTTGTGGGCATCGGCTTTCAGTTCCCTCTTCGTAGGGATCGTTAATGCAACCAAGAAGAATCCCATTCTTACCGAAAGGATTTGAGATCTTTCAGTTCCCTCTTCGTAGGGATCGTTAATGCAACTGCGACTGACGGAACATATATCTACGTAGCAGACACTCTTTCAGTTCCCTCTTCGTAGGGATCGTTAATGCAACACAATGATGGTTGCGGAACGCTTGAACAGAAAATATATCTTTCAGTTCCCTCTTCGTAGGGAT
>JAOAHX010000063.1 GCA_026415035.1 Thermodesulfobacteriota bacterium
CCCCCATTCCACCACGTTACAAGTTGGAGAGAGAGACCTGATTAAGAAGGGATTGCGACTATTCATGAACCCGAACGGAATAATCACGTTCGGAAACTGTTGGAGAGAGAGACCTGATTAAGAAGGGATTGCGACCTGACATATATATTTTATTTTTTTCTTTTTTGTTTGTATCAGTTGGAGAGAGAGACCTGATTAAGAAGGGATTGCGACAGAGTGGGCGCTTTGGCCTTCTTAGTCCTACCCATTGGTTGGAGAGAGAGACCTGATTAAGAAGGGATTGCGACTTTCCGATGGTGGCTTTTGGGTCGACGCTCCACTTGCTCGTTGGAGAGAGAGACCTGATTAAGAAGGGATTGCGACCTTGTTGATTACTAACCTTGATACCATTAAGGGTAAAGGTTGGAGAGAGAGACCGGATTAAGAAGGGATTGCGACTTATCTCCGCTACCTTAAGGTAGGCCACCCCATTATTTTCCTCCGTTGGAGAGAGAGACCTGATTAAGAAGGGATTGCGACAGCTCCCAACAATTTTTCTGTTCCATAATTTACTCCTTTCTTGTTGGAGAGAGAGACCTGATTAAGAA
>JAOAHX010000064.1:0-192 GCA_026415035.1 Thermodesulfobacteriota bacterium
GTCATTTCCGAGTCTTCTGTAGGTGCGGGCATAAGGCGCATAGTGGCAAAAACGGGAAGGTGGGCCGTGGAGCATGCCTTTAACGAAAGAAAGATACTTCTTGAGGCTTCCCGCCTTTTAGGTGTATCCCCAGAAAGTCTCCCCGAAGCCATAAGCAAGCTTATGGACAACCTCAGGGAGAAGGAAAAAGAA
>JAOAHX010000064.1:202-431 GCA_026415035.1 Thermodesulfobacteriota bacterium
TTTTAAGCGTGGGAGATTTTTCAAAGGAGCTTTGCGGTGGGACACACGTAAAAAGGACTGGGGACATAGGCTACTTTAAAGTCATTTCCGAGTCTTCTGTAGGTGCGGGCATAAGGCGCATAGTGGCAAAAACGGGAAGGTGGGCCGTGGAGCATGCCTTTAACGAAAGAAAGATACTTCTTGAGGCTTCCCGCCTTTTAGGTGTATCTCTAGAGAGCCTCCCCGAAGC
>JAOAHX010000064.1:441-579 GCA_026415035.1 Thermodesulfobacteriota bacterium
CAGATGTGTATAAGAGACAGCGGGGGGACACACGTAAAAAGGACTGGAGACATAGGCTACTTTAAGGTCATTTCCGAGTCTTCTGTAGGTGCGGGCATAAGGCGCATAGTGGCAAAAACGGGAAGGTGGGCCGTGGAG
>JAOAHX010000065.1:0-325 GCA_026415035.1 Thermodesulfobacteriota bacterium
GTTCTTCAAAGCCCTGCTCTTTCTCGGTGCCGGTTCGGTCATCGTCGCGCTTCATCATGAGGAAGACATGCGGCGAATGGGGGGGCTCAAGCGCGCGATGCCCATCACGTATGGGACGATGCTCTTCGGGTGGTTGGCGATCGCAGGACTTCCGCCCTTCTCCGGCTTCTTCAGCAAGGACGAGATCCTCTGGCGCACGTGGACGAGTCCGGCGCTTCCGGAGCCATGGGGGCGCGTGCTCTGGATGATCGGATTGGCGACGGCGATTCTCACGGCCGCGTACATGACGCGGCTCATGGTGCTCACGTTCGAGGGGGAGGAACGT
>JAOAHX010000065.1:335-579 GCA_026415035.1 Thermodesulfobacteriota bacterium
GCCGGTGATGACGATCCCGCTTTTGGTGCTGGCCGCCCTCTCCCTCGGCGGAGGATGGATTGGAATCTCGGAAGCCTACACGGGCGGCCGGATCGCCAACGGATTCGAGCAGTTCGTGCGGCCGGCGCTGGCGCGCGCGCCCGTCCATCCCGATCATCTGGCGATCGCCGCCGAGGAACCGAGTCACGGCTTGGAGTTAGGCCTGGCGGCCGTGACGGTTCTGGCTGTACTCGTGGCCTTGCTC
>JAOAHX010000066.1 GCA_026415035.1 Thermodesulfobacteriota bacterium
GTCGAAGGGGGCAGACCCCGGTGATTCCCGGGACGGGGCAGCGTTTTCGGTGTAATCTGATTTCGGCGATTACGAATCGGGGGAAGTTGGCTTTTATGGTCTTTGGGCAGAGGTTCACCTCTGGGGTATTCATCAGGTTTTTGAGGCGATTGATTCGGCATCATCGTGGGGGGAGAGTATTTTTTATTGTCGATGAGCATCCCGTGCATCTCTCGGGCAAGGTCAAGAATTGGGTCAAGAAACATCGGGACGAGATAAGACTTTTCTTTTTGCCCGGGTATAGTCCGGATCTGAACCCGGATGAGTTGCTCAATCAGGATGTGAAGACGAATGCAGTGGGGCGGAAGCGACCGCATAATAGGGAAGAGATGGTGAGAAATGTGAGAAGTTATTTGTGGAGTACCCAAAAGCGTTCTCAAAAGGTAAGAGCTTATTTTCAACATCCTAATGTTCAATACGCGGCTTCTTAATGTGTCAAATATTTTCCGCTCCCTTTAATATTTCAACCCAACAACCTCAAGGAGGTACCCCATGCTACCGGCAGCGATTACCAACATACACCAAGCGTTTGAAGA
>JAOAHX010000067.1:0-157 GCA_026415035.1 Thermodesulfobacteriota bacterium
GAAAAGCAGGAGGTGCCTATGGAACAATCCTATCGCAAGAGCATTCTTGATGAGACTTGGGAAAAGGTCAAGGGACTCCTGAGAAGGGAGGAGGAAAAGACAAACAGTTAATCTGGAGGTGTTCCCATGGAGTTTAAGTTTAACACCATTGAAGAAG
>JAOAHX010000067.1:166-429 GCA_026415035.1 Thermodesulfobacteriota bacterium
AATATTAGCCTTCCTAATAATAGACCACATTTGGGTACACTATGGGGGTCCTTTCTTGGAAAAGTACAGAAGCCAGTACAGAGAAGAGCTTAAAAAGGGCACCGTGGAAAAGCAGGAGGTGCCTATGGAACAATCCTATCGCAAGAGCATTCTTGATGAGACTTGGGAAAGGGTCAAAGGGCTCTTGAGAAGGGACGAGGAGGAAAAGACAAACAGTTAATCTGGAGGTGTTCCCATGGAGTTTAAGTTTAACACCATTGAAG
>JAOAHX010000067.1:439-569 GCA_026415035.1 Thermodesulfobacteriota bacterium
ACATCCATGCTCATAAAATGGATAGCTGGGGTAATATTAGCCTTCCTAATAATAGACCACATTTGGGTACACTATGGGGGTCCTTTCTTGGAAAAGTACAGAAGCCAGTACAGAGAAGAGCTTAAAAAGG
>JAOAHX010000068.1 GCA_026415035.1 Thermodesulfobacteriota bacterium
CTCCAAAGACTCGTGCCGCCTCCGCCTGACTCATTCCCTTGCGAAGGGCTTGGATCACTCGCTCTCTCAATGCATCCTGAGCAACGGGAGACAAATATCGCATATCCTTCTTTTCCATGTCTCCCACTATAACACATATATTCCAATATGTCAAACATTTTCTGCTCTGATTAGTAAGATGAAAAGGCTCATAACAAATCATTCCAGCGGATGGCATACAGCCACCGCTGATTTCAATCGTTAGGCCATGAAATATAAAAGGGGGTAAAGAATGGAAACTAAGCTTAAGACGATTTATTGGAAGAGTAAAAAGTTTTGGGTTGGCAAGCTTATTGACCACCCTGAGGTTATGACCCAAGGAAAAACATTAAAAGAATTGGAAGAAAACATCATTGAGGCCTATAAACTTTTAATTTTAGATGAAGTTCCTGAAAAACATGAAGTTAAAGAGATAGCTGTTGCAGTATGAAAAGAAAGGAACTCATCAAGAAAGGCGATTATAAAAGATTTGCCACTGGTTTTGTGATCAATTTGAGTAGCAAATCGAACAGAGATTCATGACGATGATT
>JAOAHX010000069.1 GCA_026415035.1 Thermodesulfobacteriota bacterium
GACCTGATTAAGAAGGGATTGCGACCCTGGATTCTTGGGGATCCCCCATTTAAAATCTGATACTGTTGGAGAGAGAGACCTGATTAAGAAGGGATTGCGACAAATTTTTTTCTATAGTTAATTTACCGGAGACTTCTTCAGCGTTGGAGAGAGAGACCTGATTAAGAAGGGATTGCGACCAGGAATCAGTTCTTGCAATTTTTGCATGGCTTGGGAGTTAGAGAGAGAGACCTGATTAAGAAGGGATTGCGACTCCGACTCGCACCTCCTTCTATTCGCTCCAAAAGATAAGTTGGAGAGAGAGACCTGATTAAGAAGGGATTGCGACACCATCTTACCTTCACTCGGAGCGACAATGTGATTGTGTTGGAGAGAGAGACCTGATTAAGAAGGGATTGCGACCGTTCAGAGTCCTACCATCGACGAAGTAATCGCCGACGAGTTGGAGAGAGAGACCTGATTAAGAAGGGATTGCGACATATAAAATCCGCTTCAGCCAAGAAGCGGATAGCGTCGGTGAGTTGGAGAGAGAGACCTGATTAAGAAGGGATTGCGACCGTTCAGAGT
>JAOAHX010000070.1:0-352 GCA_026415035.1 Thermodesulfobacteriota bacterium
GGCAGCGTCAGATGTGTATAAGAGACAGGTCCATCACCATCTGGCGGATGGGCGGCTACGACATCCGGGGGGAGTGGGTGGTGGGAGCAACGGCATGCGGCTGGGCATGGGAGTGCCCATCCGCCTACCGTCTCCCTGGGGGTCCACTGGTCCGCTTGATGGAGGGCAACAGCTGGCCTTTGGGTTTCGCCAACCGCATTGCCCTGGAGGCCCCCAAGGCCGCAGGCAGGGTATCGGACACCGTGGGGGTTCTGTGGGACCTCGAGTCGGGAAGCCTAGAGTACCTAGGCAAGCTCTGCGAAAACCCAGTCTACGAAACCTTACCCCTGGATCTTTCCTGTCTCTTATACAC
>JAOAHX010000070.1:362-557 GCA_026415035.1 Thermodesulfobacteriota bacterium
GGCAGCGTCAGATGTGTATAAGAGACAGGTCCATCACCATCTGGCGGATGGGCGGCTACGACATCCGGGGGGAGTGGGTGGTGGGAGCAACGGCATGCGGCTGGGCATGGGAGTGCCCATCCGCCTACCGTCTCCCTGGGGGTCCACTGGTCCGCTTGATGGAGGGCAACAGCTGGCCTTTGGGTTTCGCCAACC
>JAOAHX010000071.1 GCA_026415035.1 Thermodesulfobacteriota bacterium
TCATCTTAATTTTCTTTCACCGAAAAATCAATCTCACCTTTTTGCTCCCTCGCAAAAAAAACTCCCTCATTCCCCATTTTCTTACTAAGAAGCCAGGGATGTTTTAAATGGGGATCCATACTAAATGTCGAAGGCGATTAAAATGAAACCCCTTGTTTTTTCATGTTATTTTAAAAATTTTCAAAAAAATCTTGACAAAGTTTCCTATCAGGTGTATAAGGATTTCCAAATAAGGATACTTTTTTTAAAAATTTAAAAAATTTTTGACTAAAAAGAAACTTTTATTTCTTTTTCATTCACCTTTTTAAAGGAAAAGGTGGGGGATATTCCATTATGGTTGAAGAATCTGAGCTCGGTCGAAGGATTCAGAATTTCCGTGTTGAAAAGGGGATGACTCTTCAGGAGCTGGCCGAAAAGACCGGTTATTCAAAAGGATACTTATCAAAAATTGAAAACGCCGAAAAGGCCCCTCCTGTATCCACTTTGATCAATATTGCCAAAGCCTTAGGAATCAAAATTTCAGAGATTTTCGGTGAGATCGAAGAGAGCAGTCC
>JAOAHX010000072.1:0-155 GCA_026415035.1 Thermodesulfobacteriota bacterium
GTTATGCTAATAACCCTTTTTTCCCTTTTTAACCTCACAAGCCTGAGGGAAAAGGTAAGGATTGTAGCTATTACTCTGACGAGCCTTTTAGCCATCCTTTACATTGCCTCCGACTTTCCCATAATATTCCTCGGTACTTCCTTTGTTTCTGTCTC
>JAOAHX010000072.1:165-431 GCA_026415035.1 Thermodesulfobacteriota bacterium
ATACACCTTTAGCACCGAGGGCTTAATTAGATACTACTTTATGGACCAAGAGTTTCCAGAGAAAATATCCATATCGCAGATTTCAGAAGATTTTCATGTGAGCCTTTTCCTTCACGGTGTTATGCTAATAACCCTTTTTTCCCTTTTTAACCTCACAAGCCTGAGGGAAAAGGTAAGGATTGTAGCTATTACTCTGACGAGCCTTTTAGCCATCCTTTACATCGCTTCCGACTTTCCCATAATATTCCTTGGCACTTCCTTTGTTT
>JAOAHX010000072.1:441-553 GCA_026415035.1 Thermodesulfobacteriota bacterium
CCTTCAGCACCGAGGGCTTAATTAGATACTACTTTATGGACCCAGAGTTTCCAGAGAGAATATCCATATCACAGATTTCAGAAGATTTTCATGTGAGCCTTTTCCTTCACGG
>JAOAHX010000073.1 GCA_026415035.1 Thermodesulfobacteriota bacterium
ACCTGGACGCGGTCGGTATAGCCTAAGGATTCCAGGGTCTTGGCTGCGCGTTCGGCAAGCTCGGGGACGATCTCGACCGTATAGACCCGAACCCCCATCTCGGCAAGCACAGCGGCCTGGTAGCCTGAGCCTGTACCCAGCTCATAGACCCGCTCGCCGGCCTTGACCCCCAGCAATTGGGTCATGATGGCGACGATATAGGGCTGGGAGATGGTCTGACCCTGACCGATCGGCAGAGGCAAGTTGATATAGGCCAAGGCACGCTCGGATTCAGGGACAAAACGCTCGCGCGGCACGGTGCGCAGCGCCCGTTCCACCTCGGGGTCGAGCCGGTCAAAGCCAAGCTCTTGGGCCGTGGCCCGGACCTCGGCCTGGATGAGGTCTACTAAGCGATGGCGTTGATCTGTCATGAGATCCTCCGCGGCACCCGCTGGCGCCTGGATCGCGGCGCTGCCGATCAGGAAGGATAAAAGCAATCGCCAAAGATGGCTCATATACATAGCAGTCCCCCACATGATAACGCACTCCTTAAGGGAAGAGGGGTAAGT
>JAOAHX010000074.1 GCA_026415035.1 Thermodesulfobacteriota bacterium
GTTTGCCCTTGCCTTTAGTTGGAGAGAGAGACCTGATTAAGAAGGGATTGCGACACCTATTGAGATGGGCCCGTATTCCATGGTGGGCCTCATGTTGGAGAGAGAGACCTGATTAAGAAGGGATTGCGACCCCAACGCTGGCTTCATGCCTAACCTTATGGATCCACGTTGGAGAGAGAGACCTGATTAAGAAGGGATTGCGACCCGCCATTCAAAATTTGATATTTCATGGTAACTGTGTTGGAGAGAGAGACCTGATTAAGAAGGGATTGCGACCCAGGATCCCCACTCTATAACTGAAGATACATTAGGCGTTGGAGAGAGAGACCTGATTAAGAAGGGATTGCGACATAGTCGCTCGGTCGAGAATTTTCCCGAACGACATACATTGTGTTGGAGAGAGAGACCTGATTAAGAAGGGATTGCGACATATAAGACGCCGTCAATGTATGCCGTGGCCTGTCGGCCACAGTTGGAGAGAGAGACCTGATTAAGAAGGGATTGCGACCCCTCGGCGGTCAGTGTAGCTCCCAAC
>JAOAHX010000075.1 GCA_026415035.1 Thermodesulfobacteriota bacterium
GATTAAGAAGGGATTGCGACCCCCCAATTAAAAATGTATTGGGGGTATTGTGACCAGTTGGAGAGAGAGACCTGATTAAGAAGGGATTGCGACAGGGGGGTTGGTAGTTTTGGAATAATGAAATTCAAGTTGGAGAGAGAGACCTGATTAAGAAGGGATTGCGACACAATTTTTCTGTTCCATAATTTACTCCTTTCTTTAGTGTTGGAGAGAGAGACCTGATTAAGAAGGGATTGCGACCAAAAAAAAGGGCAAGGGTTTTTGCCCTTGCCCTGTTGGAGAGAGAGACCTGATTAAGAAGGGATTGCGACATCTGCGAGTTTATAAACGTTAATTAATTCTTTTGCTTGATTGTTGGAGAGAGAGACCTGATTAAGAAGGGATTGCGACCCAACCCCAACTTTGTATGGATACCCTACAGGATCGTTGGAGAGAGAGACCTGATTAAGAAGGGATTGCGACAACCCCCAAAATCTCTGTATGTATAACCCTACAGGATCAAGTTGGAGAGAGAGACCTGATTAAGAAGGG
>JAOAHX010000076.1 GCA_026415035.1 Thermodesulfobacteriota bacterium
GCTTTGACGACCTCTGGGGGGAGAGGACCAAATTCTTTGTGATAGGCTGGAAGCCATAAGGGGAGAATGGCTTTGAGCCGTTTTGAGCAGGGGAGATTGGCCGAAAGCCAGATCTTCTTTAAGGGTTCTAGCAGGGTGGGTGGATGATAAGTGGGGGGCTTCCCTCTTTTCTTCGTTTTTGGTTTGGTAAAACGTTTAAACTTCTTTAAGAGTCGGATGGCATGTTTTCGGTGGTATCCACAGTTAATACAGAATTCATTGAGAATGAGGGTTTTCTCTTTTCGTGTAGCCTTGTTGTATCTTAGATAGATGGTTTCGAGATATTCCATTTTAGATCGTGGACTCATGACAATCTCCCCCTTTAAGGGGAGATTGTCGGGTAACATAAATTATGAGTCAACGATCCCTTTTTCTTCTTCATTTGGGTAACATTTAATTTGAGTCAATTCGCATGATTGAATCCGGTTCACAATCTCTCGGACATAAGCTATAATAGGATGATCCCAGACCAAGAGTCATCTCGACCC
>JAOAHX010000077.1 GCA_026415035.1 Thermodesulfobacteriota bacterium
GATTAAGAAGGGATTGCGACATGTTGGCTTGAACATTCAGAACATATCCTCTTTTCCAAGTTGGAGAGAGAGACCTGATTAAGAAGGGATTGCGACCATAAATTGAAATATTGTTTTTGACATAAACCGAAAATGTTGGAGAGAGAGACCTGATTAAGAAGGGATTGCGACCTGGATTTTCAGCAGGAACTCCTTGAAGTCCCAGTTCCGAGGTTGGAGAGAGAGACCTGATTAAGAAGGGATTGCGACTTCGGCCGTGCTGGCGTTAGACACCATTTCTCTAACGCCAGCACGTTGGAGAGAGAGACCTGATTAAGAAGGGATTGCGACACCTCTTTGGCCGTGCTGGCCTTTTTGGGGGTCTTGTCATGTTGGAGAGAGAGACCTGATTAAGAAGGGATTGCGACGGGAAGTTATTAGCTACTGCAAATCTCACCACGTCTTTGGCGTTGGAGAGAGAGACCTGATTAAGAAGGGATTGCGACCTTGCCGCTGACAAGGAATCTCGAGACGAGCAGTGTTGGAG
>JAOAHX010000078.1 GCA_026415035.1 Thermodesulfobacteriota bacterium
CCTACGAAGAGGGAACCGAAAGTTAAACCGTTTGACATATGGGTTTCGATCAAAGAAGAGTTGCATTAACGATCCCTACGAAGAGGGAACTGAAAGTCAGACAAATTCTCCGCAGTGTAGCGAGGGCGATTCCGGTTGCATTAACGATCCCTACGAAGAGGGAACTGAAAGCTTCACTTTTGGAGAAGATCCAGCTAGCTACTAAAGTTGCATTAACGATCCCTACGAAGAGGGAACTGAAAGTTACCCATTTCTTTTTTGGGGTGGGTTTCTTGTCAATGTTGCATTAACGATCCCTACGAAGAGGGAACTGAAAGTATTTAAAGACTCACGGACCAGGAGTCCGCCGCGGCGGCTGTTGCATTAACGATCCCTACGAAGAGGGAACTGAAAGACTCCTCCACTCCCAAGCCCATTCTGTCCATCAGTGCGTTGCATTAACGATCCCTACGAAGAGGGAACTGAAAGTGTATAGCGTTGGGACAGGAGCATTTCAAACTCCTGGTTGCATTAACG
>JAOAHX010000079.1 GCA_026415035.1 Thermodesulfobacteriota bacterium
GAGATGACGAAGACGACCGCCGCCATCAGGCCGACCAGGGGCTTAAGGGAGAGGTCCGAGGAGGAAAGTTTTTTGAGTCTCACCAATCCCCAGGCGATGAAGGGAATAGCGATGGCAAACCAGAAAATCGCCCAGTTGAAGGGTAAGATCCCCTCCGAGATGTGCATGGCCTGGGCGTTTGAAACAGTAAGCAGTGGGCAGAAGACAGTTAACAGTATCGAAATAAATAAAATTTTTGAATGTTGAATCTTGAATTTTGATTTATGCATTTTAGTTACCCCCCTCCTAAAATCTGAAGACTATCCCTCCGAGGATAGTCAAATCGGTTTCCGGTTTGTTCAGGCCGCCTTTGACGCCAAAATCGATATCGATCTTTTCGGAGAGCGAATAGATCAGGCCGCCTAAAAGAAACGCAGGATGTCTGTTCGATTGTTTGTAGACATTTCTCTCCATTCCGATATTTCCAACCAGCTTCAGGTCTTTCACAACCTCCCATTCCGAGGCAAAGGAGACG
>JAOAHX010000080.1 GCA_026415035.1 Thermodesulfobacteriota bacterium
ACCTGATTAAGAAGGGATTGCGACGCATCGCACAACTGGCACAAATAATGTATCGCATATATTATCAGTTGGAGAGAGAGACCTGATTAAGAAGGGATTGCGACTCCTCCTTTCCTTGATTTTTTTAACTCCCGCCTCCCAATGTTGGAGAGAGAGACCTGATTAAGAAGGGATTGCGACCCACTTGTTTCTCAAGGCTTCATTAAGCCCTGAGAGGTTGGAGAGAGAGACCTGATTAAGAAGGGATTGCGACCAGAGCTTTGCTTCCGGTGGGATGCGCACTAAAAGTTGGAGAGAGAGACCTGATTAAGAAGGGATTGCGACTTGGCCGTGCATATCGAAGCATGCACGGCACATATACATCGTTGGAGAGAGAGACCTGATTAAGAAGGGATTGCGACTGTAGCCACCCCGAGCTGGACGGCCAGTGAGCCTTCCCGTTGGAGAGAGAGACCTGATTAAGAAGGGATTGCGACGGCGACCTTCGGTCGGGAGGAGTTAGGG
>JAOAHX010000081.1 GCA_026415035.1 Thermodesulfobacteriota bacterium
AAGTATCTCCAGACCGAGAGCAGGCCTTTTCTCAAATATCTTTCCGTGAGGACTCCTTCTTCGATCCTAGAGGCCAAGTCGATGGGTTCATATCCCTGGCAGAGGTGGACGACCTTTCCCTTCCCCCTTCGATAGAGCATCTCGACGTCTCTAACCATCGACCCTACATAGAGGTCGCACTCGGGCAGCTCATCCTCCCCCCCCAACACAAGGGGGCGGTCGAACAAGTTCAACTCCCTGAGGGGGAAATCCCCCTGGATATTCCTGGTGATGAGGAGGGTTTCGATTCCCGCCTCGTTGAGCATTTTTACATGCTGGGAGATGACTTTGACCCCTCCTGAAACGGCCGGTCTGCCATCTACCCCTCTGACCACGTAATTTCGGATATAATATCCGACCCGCATCACCAGGCTTCCCTTCTTCCCACCACGATCAAAGTATTTCCGCCCATGATCAAAGGATCTGAAAGGGTCTCTTTTAAATGGTAATCTTCCTTTTTCTC